>JBLHNI010000155.1:0-7838 GCA_047650615.1 Maribacter sp. | reverse complement strand
CAATCTAAGCACAAATAAAATGAAAAAAGGAATCGTATTAACCCTGATATTGGCCATCACAGTATCCTGCTCAGCACAATGGGGTAAAAAAGTTAAAGGTAACGGAGATAAAGTAACCATAGAAAGAGCTACCGATGACTATGATGAAATAGCCGTTTCCGGATGGTTCGATGTGAGTTTGGTAGATGGAAAAGAAGGGCAACTGATCCTGGAGGGGGAATCTAACCTTTTGGAATATATCACTACTGAGGTTAAAAACGGCAAGCTGTACATCAAAACGGAAAATAATGTAAACCTTAAACCTTCTGATTGGAAGAACGGAATCTATATTACCGTGCCAATAGAAAAAATTAGCGCTATTTCATTGTCCGGATCTGGCGATATTGTGGGAAGAACAACAATCAAAACAGAAAAATTGAACACCTCCATGTCAGGATCAGGTGATATTACTCTAAATGTAGAAGCCGGTGCCGTCAGCGCCAGCATGTCCGGATCTGGCGATATTACCTTTAGCGGAAATACTACCGATTTTTCTGCGACTATTTCTGGAAGTGGGGATATCAAAGCCTTTGATTTAGTGGCCGATAATGTAGAGGCCAACGTTTCTGGCTCTGCAGACATTAAGGTAACAGCTAATAAAATGCTAAAAGCTAGGGTTTCTGGTTCTGGGGATATTACCTATAGAGGCAATCCAGAAAAACTCGACACCAAAACAGCTGGATCAGGAGATATTTCAAAAGATTAACATCAAAATAGCGAACAATCAGTAACAGGAAGAGTCCCTTTTTTAAAGGGACTTTTTATTTGGTACCCGAAATAATAATAGGATGCCTGCCAAAAAGAATAAGAATAAAAATAGTATCGCATACCGCATGCTACTTACATGATCTACCACCGCAAAAATGAGCATCCCTATAACGATGCCTATCTTTTCGGCAACATCATAAAAGCTGAAGTAGGAGGTCGTATCTTCGGTATCTGGCAAATACTTAGAATAGGTAGAACGTGCCAAAGCTTGCACCCCACCCATAACCAGACCTACGAACCCAGCAGCGATATAAAACTGCATAGGCGTTTTCATGAAATAAGCATAAAAACAAAGGCACAACCAAATAAAATTAACAAAAATCAAGGTTTTTATATTCCCAAACTTAGCAGATGCCCTTGACGTAACTATCGCACCCACAACGGCTACTAACTGAATGACTAGAATACTAATAATAAGCCCTGTGATTTTTTCACTATCCGTAGCCCAAGAAATTTCCTTTTCGCCAAAATAAACGGCCATCAGCATGATGGTCTGCACTGCCATACTAAATACAAAAAATGCAGTTAAGTAGCGCTTTAATGGTAAATTTAGCTTTAATTGCTTCCAAACCAATCGTAATTCTCGAAATCCCTTAAAAACGACATCTTTGGTGACTTTTTGCCCCGCACCTGTGCCGTTTGGTAATACATAGAAGGTGTTCTGGCTAAATAGCATCCACCACAATCCAACGGTTATAAATGAAATTTTCATAGCCTCAAACTTGGCAGCGTTCAATTCTGCTTCCGTAGTACCAATATCAAACCCAAACCATTGCGGATTCATAACCATCGCCAAGTTAACGAGTAAAAGAAAAACACTCCCAATATAACCCATTGAGAAACCTTTGGCACTAATGCTATCTTGCTGTTCCTCAAAAGCGATATCCGGTAAATAAGAATTATAAAAGACTAGACTTCCCCAATACCCTATTAGACCCATAAAGTAAAAAAATATACTCAAATGAATATGGTCCAAACTGAACCAATACAAACCAATACAGCCCGTACTGCCCACATAGCAAAAGAATTTCATAAAACTCTTCTTATTCCCTACATAATCAGCAACGCCAGAGAGAATAGGAGATAAAACCGCAACAACCAAAAATGTGAAGGCCGTTACTATTTCAATAAGCACTGTGGGCTTCATTTCAAAACCAAAAGCGGTTACCATGGCTTGATCTGTTGTAAAAAGCGCCGAATAAAAAATAGGAAAAATAGAAGAAGCTATAATAAGGGTGTAAACAGAATTGGCCCAATCGTAAAAGGCCCAGGCATTCAATAATTTTTTACTCCCTTTAACTGGTATGGTTTTGATCATGGCAAAATGTAAAAGCCGCCTTTGGAACAAGAACGGCTTTCAATATACAATAAAACTGGTATTCGTTTTTACTTAAATTCAGTTACTCCAAATTTAGCAGCTTCCGCAGCTGCTTCTGGTGCCCAAACAGTTAAATTATTGATTCTTGTATCATTGGAAGGGTGGGTACTCATAAATTCTGGTGGTGCTTCTCCCCCACTATTGGCTTTCATACGTTTCCATAATTCTGCCGCTTGGTAAGGATTATAACCTGCGATAGCCATAATCTGTAATCCAATACGATCTGCCTCTGTCTCATGACTACGACTAAAAGGTAGCATTCCCAAAACCTGTGAGCCTACACCGTAGACTTGATTAAATCTATTTTTTTGTTCGTCCTTCAACGCTACATTACCGGCAACAGCTCCAAGCTGTTGCAAAGCACCTGCACTCATACGTTGCGCTCCATGATCTGCCAAAGCATGAGCTACTTCATGCCCCATTACAACGGCTACACCAGTTTCAGTCTGTGTAATAGGAAGAATTCCTGTATAAAAAACAATCTTACCTCCGGGCATACACCAAGCGTTTACTGCTTCATTATCTACCAAGTTATACTCCCATTTGTAATCGCTCAAATAGCCAGGGTAACCATTTGCCGTTAGCCAACGTTCCGCAGCTGCAGATATACGCTGCCCCGCCCTAGTAATCATATGTGCTTCGGCTGTACCGGTTAGCACTTTATTTTCCCCAAGAAATTGGTCGTACTGCGCAAATGCTGTTGGAAAAATCTGACTGTTAGGATAAAAATTAAGTGTTTTTTGGCCTGTAAAGGGATTTACTTTACATGCCGAAACACCTATAAAAATAGCCGTAATTAAAAATATTTTTTTCATAGTTATAATGTTCAGTATTGGAAATTTACAAAAATATTATTTTCCTGTAATGTGTAAAACAGTAAAATTCTTGTCTATATAAAGACTTTGATTTCTGTTTGGCTTTACAGAGTTTATATCAATCTCCTCATTATCCACTTCAATTTTATGAATCTTGAAGGGAAGTCCGTGAAGATTAAACTTTAATGTTTCGTATTCGGTAATAAAACTACCGTCCTTAAACTGTTGAACCGTAAGGGAGTTTTCCTTTCCAGTCAACTTAAAGTTACGCAGGGAATACCTACCCTTTTTATAATCGTAACCATCTTGGGCGTCTTCATAAACCTCGGAAGTTTCCGTTCCTAATTTATAATAGGTATCTAAAATCAGTTCCTTAATTTTTAGCTCGCCCACATACTGCTGTATGGGATATTTAGGTATTATCGCTCCCTCTTTAATAAAAAGTGGAACGGAATCCAAACCTGCTTTTACCCAACGTTCTTTTCCTCCCTCTAATACTTTATCAGTCCAAAAGTCATACCATCTTCCCCTGGGAATGTACATTCTTCTTCCCTGTGCATTTGGTTCCTGTATAGGACAGACCAATATTTGTTCTCCAAAAACAAACTCGTCGGTTCTGAAATGGGTTTGTGCGTCTTCTTGATCAAAAAGTACCAAAGACTGCAACATGGGTCGTTGTTCTTTGCTGTATTTATAGAACATGGTATACAAATAAGGTAGCAACTGATATCGAATCTCAATAAACTTACGTACGATATCTGTAATCTCGGTACCAAAAGACCAAGGTTCTTGATCTCCATGGTCGCCACTGGAATGGACCCTACAAAAAGGATGAAAAATACCCAATTGTACCCATCGTGCGAAAAGTTCTCCATTTGGCTGTTCTGCAAAGCCGCCAATATCGGAGCCTACAAAAGAATAACCACTCATACACATGCGCTGCATTTGCACATTTGCGATCCAAAGATGCTCCCAAGTAGCTACATTATCTCCCGTCCACGTAGAGGAATACCGCTGTGTACCAGCAAATGCAGCGCGTGTTATTACAAAAGGTCTTTTTGGATACACGTATTTTTTAACACCTTCATAGGTGGCCCTTACCATTTGCATCCCATAAACATTATGAGCTTTTCTATGAGTACAGGGATGTCCGTCATAATTATGCCTAGTATCTAAAGGAGCCGTTTTACCAGGCACTTCCATCACAGCTGGTTCGTTCATATCGTTCCAAACGGCATGAACCCCCAAATCGGACATAAATTCTTTATATAATTCTGCCCACCATTCCCTAACTTCTGGATCCGTAAAATCAGGAAAATTACATTCCCCAGGCCATACTTTTCCTGTCATTAAAGGGCCATCGCCCCTTCTACAGAAATATCCTTTTTCTAATGCTTCCTTATAAATCCAGTATTCCCTATCTATCTTAATTCCCGGGTCTATCATGACTACGGTCTTAAAGCCATCGGCCTCCAGTTCCTTTATCATTCGTTTTGGATCCGGAAAGAGTTTTTTATCCCAGGTAAAGCATCGAAATCCGTCCATGTAGTCAATATCCAAATAAATGGCATCACAAGGAATTTGTTGATCTCTGAACCCTTTGGCGATTTCTTTTACATTACTTTCCGGGTAGTAACTCCACTTGGACTGATGGTAACCCAACGCCCACATGGGTGGTAGTTCTGGGGTCCCAGTTAAATTAGAATATGCAGAAACTACTTTTGACATCTCTGGCCCATAAAAGAAATAATAATTCATATCTCCTCCATCTGCCCAAAAACTGGTCGTATTTCTACGCTCGTGAGCAAAATCGAAATGGGTCTTGAAACTGTTATCAAAAAAGAGACCGTAAGCCTTGCCCTTATGTAAGCCTGTATAAAACGGAATAGCTTTATACAATGGGTCTTGGTCCTTACCATACGCATATTGATCCGTCACCCAATTTTCAACGCGCTTACCTTTAAGGTTGCTATGGGTAGCTTTATCTCCCATTCCGTAAAAACTCTCGCCAGTTTGGGTGATTTTACTCATTTTTACCGTATTGCCGCCGTATTCGTAGTTCTCTTCCCAATGAAAACCGATTTCGTCCTCATTAATTATATTCCCTTCCAAATCTGATATTTGGGTACGTAATGATTTCTTATCTACCAAGACATGTACACGAGCCGTTTCAACGATATACTCCGTATCATTCTCCACCACTTCTAACTTGCTGTACCCCAAATTTGCCTCGGGATCAATAGCATAAGAAAAATCGGGTTCAAAAACATAATTTGTAGCATACCTAAAGCGAATAAGACTGCCTCTTAAAACAGTAATTTGCAACACTACCCCGTTCTTGGTAGTAAGGTATATTTTATTCGTATCCTGTTTAAAATCGACTATATGGTTTGGGTATAAGTTACCCTTATATTCTAATTCTGTATTTGTAATCATTACTCTAAAAATTTAAATAAAAGCAAAAAAAGTACTTTCACGCGGAATTACGAAATATAAACCGAGCAATCGCAAACTATAACGGTTTAGGTACCTAAAGCTACTTTAAAATAACAATTCCTAAGGGAGGAATCGTTATTTCTACCGATTTTTTATAGCCTTGCCACTCCTTTGTAGAAGACTTAATGTTAGGGTTTTCATTTCCTGAACCCCCATACTTGGTAGCATCGCTGTTCAATATTTCCTTTAATTTTCCTTTTTTAGGATTTCCAATCCTATAGTTTTCCCTGAGAATAGGTGTGAAATTACAAGCAATAATCAGGTCGTTCTTTTCATCATGCCCTCTTCTAACATAGGTAAGCACTGAGTTTTCATAATCTCCATAATCTATCCATTCAAAACCTTCCTGACTAAACTGTTTCTCATACAAGGCGGGATAGTTCTTATAGGTATGGTTTAAATCTTTCACGAATTGTTGCACCCCCGCATGCCCGTCATAGTCAAGTAAGTGCCAATCCAAACTTTGTTGAAAGTTCCATTCCGCCGTTTGTCCAAACTCACCACCCATAAACATTAATTTAGTTCCGGGATGGGTAAACATATAGCCGAATAACAATCTCAAATTTGCAAAACGTTGCCACTCATCTCCTGGCATTCTGTATACCAAGGATTGTTTACCATAAACTACCTCATCATGGGAAAAAGGAAGCATAAACTTTTCTGTGAATGCATAGGTCATGCTAAATGTCAAATCATTTTGATGGTGCTTACGATAAATTGGTTCTTTTTGAAAATACTCCAAAGTATCGTGCATCCACCCCATCATCCATTTCATACCAAAACCTAAACCTCCATGGTCAATTGATTTGGAAACTCCTGAAAAAGCAGTAGATTCTTCTGCAATAGTCTGTACACCCTCAAAACTGGAATAGACTTCTTGGTTAAGCTCACGAATAAAAGAAATAGCATCAAGGTTTTCATTGTTGCCGTATTCATTAGGTTCCCACTCGCCATCTTCACGAGAGTAATCCAAATACAACATAGACGCCACGGCATCTACACGTAAACCATCTACGTGAAACTGTTCTAACCAGAACAAGGCATTACTTATTAAAAAGGCCCGAACTTCGTTTCTTCCGTAGTTAAAAATTAGACTTTTCCAGTCTTGATGATATCCTTTTCTCCTATCTGGGTGCTCGTATAAGTTGGAGCCATCGAAAAACCCGAGTCCGTGTGCGTCTTCAGGAAAATGGGATGGTACCCAGTCCAAAATCACTCCAATATCATTTTGATGAAAGGCATCTACTAAAAATTTAAAATCCTCTGGGGTACCAAATCTTGATGTTGGTGCAAAATATCCTGTGAGCTGGTAGCCCCATGATGGATCATATGGATACTCCATTATGGGCATAAATTCCACATGGGTATAACCCATTTCCTTTATGTAATCAACCAAATCTACAGCCAACTCGGTATAGGTCAAAAAATTTCCTTCTGCATTTCGCTTCCAAGAACCTAAATGCACCTCATACACGGAATAAGGCCTGTCCAAACCATTCTTTTCCTTCCTGTAGCCCATCCAATTCGTGTCCTTCCAATCATACTCCTTAGACCAGACTAGCGATGCTGTTTTTGGTGGATGCTCGCAAAGTTTAGCAAAAGGGTCTGCCTTCTCTGTCCAAATATCCTGATTGTGGGACTGTATTTTATACTTATACTTTTCTCCATGTCCTATATTAGGAATGAATCCTTCCCAGATACCACTAGAATCCCAGCGTACATTCAATGTATGCGTTTCTTGGTTCCATGCGTTAAAATCCCCAACAACAGAAATCGCTTTTGCTGACGGAGCCCAAACGGCAAAGTAGGTTCCTTTTACGCCATTTAACTCTATAGGATGCGATCCTAATTTGTCATACAAACGGTAGTGTTTTCCGCCCTTAAAGAGGTCGATATCAAAATCTGTAAACAAGGAATGCACGATAACTTTGGACATAGGTATCTTATATTTTTTAAGTAAATCTAATCAACTTTGCAATAATTTAGGGAATATAGCTGTTTTACTTGGGGTGTACCAAACCAACCCTAATTAATTTGGAGAAAATTAAAAAGTGGAACGCTTTTTGAAAACATATAAAATAAGTAATAGTAAGAAACCAAAAAAATCAACATATTATGAAAAAATTCAATGTAGTACTTGGTAGTTTAATAACATTATTTTTCCTGTCTTGCACAGGCACACAAGGTCCTCCAGGTTTTAACGGCCGTGATGGTGCTAATGGTGCTGATGGTGTAACTATTCTAGGGCAAGTACTTGATATCGAAGGTTCTTTCACCTTTGAAAACAATTTTGCCATTTTATATGAGTTCCCACAAACAGTTGAAGTTTTCGAATCCGATAT
>JBLHNI010000154.1:0-7878 GCA_047650615.1 Maribacter sp. | reverse complement strand
GATGGTTCAACTTATAACTGTTGGATTAACGGCCAACCGGTATTCAACAAAAAAGGTAAGCTTATTAATTTCATAGCCTTTGAACGCGAAGTGGCGTAGCGCATATATGTTAGATAAAATAAAAAACCCCGCAATATTGCGGGGTTTTTTATTTTATCTAACTCTGGAACTAAAAATTACAACTTTCTATTTCCGTGACACGTAAGGTATTTACCATACCCTTATCCTTCATAGGCATAGCAGCCAAACTAACAAGCATATCCCCAACTTCCAAAAATCCTTTTTTGCAAGCCAATTTATTTACATCATCTATAGTTTCATCGGTAGAAACATATTTGTCATAATAGAATGCCTTTACGCCCCATAATAAATTCAATTGCGTAAGTATTCGTTTGTTGGAGGTAAACACCAATATATGTGCACTTGGTCTCCAAGCAGATATTTGAAAGGCTGTATAACCACTATTGGTCAACGTAGAGATAGCTTTCGCTTTTATCTCGTTTGCCATTAACGCAGCGTGGTAACAAACAGATTTTGTGATAAAACGTTTGGTTCTAACATGTGGAGGTTCGTGCGGAACTTTTATCAATTCACTACCCTCTACACTTTTTAAAATACTTGTCATTTTTTCGATAACCTCCACTGGATAATTACCTACGGACGTTTCTCCGGAAAGCATTACAGCATCAGCACCGTCCATTACTGAGTTGGCTACATCGTTTACCTCTGCCCTTGTTGGCGTAAGACTGGTAATCATAGTCTCCATCATTTGAGTAGCGATGATTACTGGTATTCTTGCCTTTTTGGCACGCAACACTAGTTGCTTTTGAATCAATGGAACTTCATGTGCAGGAACCTCGACACCCAAATCTCCACGTGCCACCATTAAACCATCACAATACGCAACGATTTTATCTATATTTTCGACTGCTTCTGGCTTTTCAATTTTTGCTATAATCGGAATTTTATGCTTGGAATGTTTACTAATAATATTTTGTAAATCGATAAGGTCTTGAGCAAATCGCACAAAGGAAAGCGCAATCCAATCTACCTCAAGCGAAATTGCGAATTCCGCATCTTTAATATCTTTTTCTGTAAGTGCAGGAAGAGATATATTGGTATTGGGAAGGTTTACGCCTTTCTTGGATTTTAAAGGGCCACCTTGTATCACTTTTGCCTTAACCTCGGTCTCACCATTGGTATCAACGACCTCGAACATTAATTTCCCGTCATCCAAAAGAATACGTTCGCCAGGCTTAACATCCCTAGGGAACTCCTTGTAGTTCATATACACGCGCTCCGCAGTGCCCTCAAAAGGCTTGCCCGTAACGAAAGTAATCTCGTCTCCAGGGCTTACCACAACTTCACCTGCCATAACGCCTACACGTAACTTAGGTCCCTGTAAATCTGCGAGTATAGAGGTGTTCATTTCCAATTCTTCGTTCAACTCACGAATCATTGCAACGCGCTCCTTTACGTCTTCATAGTCTGCATGTGAAAAGTTGATTCTGAAGACATCCACTCCAGCTAACATCATACTTCTAAGCACCTCTTTTTTGCTTGTGGCCGGCCCTAAGGTGGCCACTATTTTTGTTTTTTTATTAGTTGGCATACTTAAAATATTAAATTTTTTTTTGATTTTAATTTATCTGTTTCTACCGCATATGCCATAATTACCTTTGGCATTTTCGTTAGAATTTTCACTATTACATCCCTTTCCAGACCTTCTTCTTCCTCTATTTTTAGAAAATAATCAACCTCATTATATTCTGGGATCAAGCGAGGTCTATTATAGGTTGTTTCGTTCTGAAACAAGTCATTATTTACTAGTAACTCTTGTTTTGTACTATGATTTGCAATAAGAACCCAATACCTGTCATCGAATTGGTCTACCCAATCAAACCAAGGAAAGGAACTTTTTTCCGATAGCTCAAAATCGTTGTTGGACCTTTTAAACTTTGCTTTAAGGGCTTGGTTTAGATGATACACAATCGCATAATCCTCCAAGGCGCTATGAATTGCAATCAAAAGAAATGAATCATCGTAAAAATCTTCGTTTATTTTGTAGACTGCTGCCATAGTTAAAACAAGACGTAAATATAGAACTATTCACCAATAAAGCCTAAAAACAATAGCCCTAAAGAGATATTATAGCTTACGAAAACGTTAGCATTTTGTTATAATAGAAGTATTTACTTCTTCATCTTGTCTTGAAGCGCAAAAAAAGCCCTTTTAGAAGCACGTTCCTCTGCCTTCTTTTTAGATGTAGCCCTTGCTTTTGCCACAACGTCACCACCTATTGATAATTTAACTGCAAAATGTTTCAATAAATCGTTCCCTGTATCTTCGTAAACATTGTAATTAAAAGTCTTTTTTTGTTTTTGGCACCATTCTATAACCAAACTTTTATAACTGATAACCCTACCTTCTAACTGTTCTATATCTACGTAAGGCTCAATGACTCTTTTTTTTATAAATTTCTCGCAGTATGGGTAGCCCCTGTCCAAGTATATAGCTCCTACCAAAGCTTCAAATACATTACCATGGATGTTCTCCCCAAAATGGGATTTAGGAATCCTACTCACAACTAATTCAATCAATTTCAGGTCTTTCCCTAGCTCGTTTAAATGTTCTCTACTTACTACTTTGGAACGCATTTTTGTAAGGTAGCCTTCGTCACCGTTAGGTACTTCGCTATATAGGTGTTTGGAAATAATGGTGCCCAACATAGAGTCGCCTAAAAACTCCAAGCGCTCATAATTCATAGGGTTGCCCTTCTCATCCCTCTTGTTCATAGACCTGTGAAGAAAGGCTTTTTTGTAGTATTCTAAGTTTTTAGGCTTAAAGCTAAGTATTCTGGTAATTCCTAAAAAAAAATCCCCATCCTCTTTGGGATGGGAAGTGAATATATTTTTAGGGAATTCCATTTCCTGTTCTACTTTAGTTTCTTAAAGACGACACAAGCATTATGTCCTCCAAAACCAAAAGTATTACTCATGGCAACATTAATCTCTCTTTTTTGTGCCTTGTTCAGGGTTAAATTTAGACTAGGGTCAATATTTTCATCTACCGTGGTGTGATTAATGGTAGGTGGCACAATACCGTGCTCCATTGACAATATCGACGCAATGGCCTCAATGGCTCCTGCAGCTCCTAATAAATGACCTGTCATAGATTTTGTAGAATTTATATTTATGTTCTTGGCGTGTTCCCCAAAAACTTCTGAAATAGCCTTCAATTCTGCTACATCTCCCAAAAGGGTAGACGTACCATGTGTATTTATGGCATCGACATCTTCTATTTCCATTCCGGCATCTCGCAAACAATTCTGCATCACCCTAACTACGCCAATACCGTCTGGGTGTGGGGCTGTCATGTGATATGCATCACTTGAAAGTCCACCACCAGCCACCTCGGCATATATTTTTGCTCCCCTCGCCTTTGCGTGTTCGTATTCTTCAAGAATCAACGCTCCAGCTCCTTCACCAAGTACAAACCCGTCTCTAGTAGCATCAAAAGGTCTCGAAGCCGTTTCTGGACTATCATTTCTGGTAGATAAAGCGTGCATAGCTCCAAATCCGCCCATACCTGCAATGGTCACTGCTGCTTCGCTACCACCGGTAACAATAACATCGCAATGTCCTAAACGTATGTAGTTAAGTGCATCTATCATAGCATTTGCTGCAGATGCACAAGCAGACACCGTAGTATAGTTAGGCCCCATGAAACCATATTTTATAGAAATATTACCTGGTGCGATATCCGCTATCATTTTAGGAATAAAGAACGGATTAAAACGTGGTGTACCATCACCAGCTGCAAAATTCAACACCTCGTTCTGAAAAGTTTCGAGACCGCCTATACCAGCTCCCCAAATAACCCCAACTCGAAATTTATCGATTTTATCCAAATCCAGTTTGGAATCTAAGATGGCCTCATCAGAAGAAATAAGGGCGTATTGCGCAAACTTATCCAGCTTACGACCTTCCTTTCTTTCAAAATGGTCCTCAATATTATAATTTTTGAGTTCACAGGCAAATTTCACCTTAAATTTTTCGGCATCATAATGTGTAATAGGGGCAGAGCCACTTTTACCGCTCACAAGACCGTTCCAATATTCCTCAATATTATTACCAATTGGGGTAAGTGCCCCTAATCCGGTAACCACAACTCGCTTTAATTGCATTGAACTTTATTTTTGTTTAAACTATAAACCAATGTAAATTAAAAAAAATTATCCATGCGGAGCATTTACCACATGGATAATTTAAAATTCTATCTAAGAGAAATCATAAATTACTTCGCTTCTTCTATATAGCTGATTGCTTGGCCAACTGTCGCGATGTTCTCAGCTTGATCATCCGGGATTTGAATGTCAAATTCCTTTTCGAACTCCATGATTAACTCAACAGTATCCAAAGAATCTGCCCCTAAATCGTTAGTAAAGCTAGCTTCAGTTACCACTTCGTTTTCATCAACTCCTAACTTATCAACGATGATGGCTTTAACTCTTGATGCAATGTCTGACATAATAATATTGGTTTTAAAAATTTAAATTGACGGCAAAAATAAAAAACTTTGGTTTAATAACACCTTTTGTCGTTAAAATGTGAGGTAATTTAATCAAAATAAATACAAGAGTGGTAATTTTACGGTATTAAATACTTTGTTTTGGTAAGGTTTGCGCTTTAAGAAAAAAGTAATTGAATAACAGATATTTACTAATTAAATGGTGGGTTCTCAATTTTTTTACTTTGTTCGCTTTGCTTGGCCGTTGCTAAAACCCGTATGTCATTACACTAAATCCTTTTCTTTTGAAACCAAAACAAATTGTATTACTTGCCTCCGGTTCAGGTTCTAATGTGGAAAACATAGCTGCGTATTTTGAGCACGACCCAAACATTACCATCGCCGCTGTACTTACTAATAAAAGGGATGCCAAGGTCTTAGATAGGTGTAATAGGCTAAAAATTAATTCATTATACTTTAATAGACAGGCCTTCTCTGAAAGCAATTGTGTTCTAAACATCATAAAATCATTAGAACCAGACTTGATTATACTAGCAGGCTTTCTTTGGAAGATTCCACAAAACCTGGTAGATGCATTTCCCAAACAAATTATAAACATACACCCCGCGCTACTGCCAAAATATGGCGGAAAAGGAATGTACGGCATTAACGTTCACAAAGCAGTAAAAGCAAATAAAGATGCCGAAACAGGAATTACCATACACTTTGTAAATCAAAACTATGATGAAGGCGCAATTATTCATCAGGCAAAAGCAATTGTGCTACCCGAAGATTCCGTTGAGCAAATAGCGAAAAAAGTGCATGAACTTGAGTATGAGCATTTTCCTAGGATAATCGAAAAGTTGTTGACTGAATAGAGTTCTATAAAAAAGATATTAGTAGGAGCTTAGTTGAAGACCATCTTGGTTATGAGGTATTTCGACTTTAGTTTGTGCTAAGCTTAGCCGAAACACAAAATTTGACAAGTTAGATAATGGCAAAAAAAAGTAAATTTTATGTGGTTTGGCAGGGCAAACAACCAGGCATACATAAAACATGGGCCGCATGTAAAAAGGCGATAGAAGGCTACAAAGGCGCAGAATATAAGTCTTTTGAGAACTTTGCCTTAGCACAGAAAGCTTTTAATGGTAATTATGCTGATTTTAAAGGAAAGAAAAAAGGGGAATCCTCCCTCTCGCCACAAGAATTGTTGAAAATTGGGCAGCCCAACTATTACTCCATTTCCGTGGATGCAGCTTCAAGCGGAAACCCTGGTATAATGGAATACCAAGGGGTTGACACCAAAACAGGTAAAAAATTATTCAAACAGGGGCCTTTTCCGCAAGGCACTAACAACATTGGGGAATTCCTGGCCATCGTACACGGGCTTGCCTTTTTGAAAGAGCGCAACAGTGATCGTATAATTTACACCGATTCTCGTACCGCTATGAGCTGGGTTCGGAAGAAAAATTGTAACACAAAATTACCGGAAACAGCTAGGAATAAGGACTTATTCGATTTGATAAGGCGTGCAGTAGACTGGCTAAAGAAAAACCAATACAGCACACCAATTGTAAAATGGGAGACGAAAGTATGGGGAGAGGTTCCTGCAGATTTTGGGAGAAAGTAAAAAGGTTCTAATTAACCGTGTTTTAACATCTTACCTCTTATTGTTGAACAACAACCTTACTGTATTGATAACTATTCCTCTTGTCTCAAAAAACCAGTTTACAATAGGCAATGAAAACTGTATATTTGCACCTTAATTTTAATTGGGATATGGGTAAGTTGGTAATTGTAGGTACCGTGGCTTTCGATGAAATTGAAACGCCGTTTGGAAAAACCGATAAAATACTAGGCGGCGCAGCTACCTTTATAAGTTTGGCTGCTTCACAATTTGATGTAGATTCTGCCATTGTTTCTGTGGTAGGCGAAGATTTTCCTAAGCAATATCTGAATATTTTTAGTGATAGAAACATAGATATTTCTCAGCTGGAAATCGTAAAAGGTGGAAAGACCTTTTACTGGAAGGGCAAATACCACAACGACCTAAACTCACGTGATACCCTAGTAACCGAATTGAATACGTTGGCAGATTTCAACCCTGTTGTTCCTAGTGACTACACGGGTGCAGAAGTGGTGATGTTAGGAAATTTACATCCTGGCGTTCAGTTAAGTGTAATTAACCAGATGGAAAAACGACCAAAGCTCATTGTACTGGATACTATGAATTTTTGGATGGATAATGCCTTAGAAGCTTTGCTTGAGACCATAAAACATATAGATGTCATTACCATAAACGATGAGGAAGCACGCCAACTTACTGGAGAATATTCCTTGGTAAAAGCAGCACATAAAATTTATGGTATGGGACCAAAATACGTAGTTATTAAAAAAGGGGAGCATGGAGCTTTATTGTTCCATGAGGAGCAAATTTTCTTTGCCCCTGCACTACCATTAGAGGAAGTTTTTGACCCCACGGGTGCAGGAGATACATTCGCAGGAGGATTTTCGGGTTTTCTAGCGGCTACTGGTGACATCTCTTTTGAGAACATGAAGAAAGCAGTTATCCATGGTTCCAATTTGGCATCGTTCTGTGTAGAACGTTTTGGAACCGAACGCATGGTGAATTTGTATAAGAAAGAAGTGAATAAAAGATTGCACCAGTTTAAAGCGCTAACACAGTTTGAAATTGAATTACAATAAATGAAAAACCCCTTATTAGGGGTTTTTTTAATACCACTAGATAATGAGTGACGCTATAAAACACGAGTGTGGCATCTCTGTAATCAGATTACTAAAGCCTCTTGAATACTACAAGGAAAAGTACGGGTCAGCATTTTATGGCGTAAATAAGATGTACCTGATGATGGAAAAACAGCACAACCGTGGTCAGGACGGTGCTGGTTTTGCTAGTATTAAATTGGACGTAGACGCAGGACAAAGATATATGAGCCGTGTACGCTCCTGCAAACAACAGCCCATACAAGATATTTTTGCGCAAATAAACGACCGCATCAATAAAGAACTCAAAGAACATCCGGAATATGAAGATGACGTGGCTCTACAAAAAAAGAACATTCCTTATATAGGGGAATTACTTTTAGGCCATGTACGTTATGGCACTTTTGGAAAGAACAGTATAGAAAGCGTACATCCGTTTATAAGACAAAACAACTGGATGCATCGGAACCTTATTGTAGCCGGAAACTTCAACATGACCAATGTACATGAACTATTCGATAATCTTATCCAATTAGGTCAGCATCCTAAAGAAATGGCAGACACAGTTACTGTCATGGAAAAGATAGGGCATTTTCTCGATGATGCTGTCGCCAAGCTTTATAAGGAAATAAAAAAAGAAGGATA
>JBLHNI010000153.1:0-7887 GCA_047650615.1 Maribacter sp. | reverse complement strand
CTTAGCCTTAGCTGATTACCCTTGCCTGTTTTGGACATGAGTTCTCTTGCTAACAAACGGCCAATCCTACCAAAACCGTAAAGGACTACGTCTTTCGGTTTTATACCTGCCGTCTCGGATGCATCTTTCAATTTTTCAATAACAAACGCCTTAACATTGTTAAAGTGATTGACGTCTGCATGATACTCATAAGTGAGTTTACCGATGTCTAACTTGGATGGAGGAAGCTTTATGTCGTTTATGGCTCTTAATAATTCAACAGAATCAAAGATAGAAATAGGTTTTTGAACAAATTCCCCCGCATACTCGTGTAAGTGGATGATGTCACTCACGTTCTTGTCTATAACTTGATTTTTAAATAGGACGATTTCTATAGATTTGTCATACCAAAGATCACTGACAATTTTAATGAATTCGGTAGTTGCCTTTCTTCGGTCTGCTTGAAAAGCTAATTCTTTTTCGTAGGAGATGTTACGTGGCATAGTTAGTTTTGGGTTGTTTTACCTAATGCAAAACTACATATTTCAAGCGTTTTCGCAACTTTATTTTACAAATAAAGCACCTTGTTAAAAGGTGCTTTATGCTTATGTTTTGGTTATTGAAAGATGAGTCGCTCTCGTTCTCCTTCCTCACTTATCATAGTAATAACTGTTTTTCCGTATCTTGAAATAGCACCAAAGGCTGTTTTTGCGTCATCTATATCCTTGATTTCTTTGTCATCGACTTGCAAAATCACCTTGCTCTTAAGGCCGTAACCTCTATACCTTTCTGGTACTCCAGTTATTTTAACACCCTTCTTAGTCTTAAAATTTTTCTTGTCGGAATCGGTAAGATTTGTAACTTCCAACCCCATTTCAGGGACGATTATGGTTTGTCGTTTTTTAAGAACTACGGCTATCTCTAGCATTTCATCCGCTCTTTCTATCACCATTTGTACGGTATCCTTAGGGCGTTTTGTAGAAAGATAGCCGGTTAAATCAGGAAATTTATGTACATCAATATTATCTACTTTTTTTATGATATCTCCAATTTGTAGTTCTGCATCGTATGCCCCGGACTCTGCCTCTATAGATTCAATATAAACACCGTCTATATTATTAATACCACGTTCTACCGCATCTGGGGTGTCAACTGGCGCTGGGCTTATCCCGATAAATCCCGTTTGAACATTTCCATACTCCATAATATCTTCCACTACTTTTTTAGCAATATTACTTGGTACAGCGAAGGAATAGCCTACATAAGAACCCGTCTGTGATGAAATTGCAGTATTGATACCGATTAGGTCCCCATTTGTATTGACCAAAGCACCACCCGAGTTGCCCGGGTTTACCGCAGCATCTGTCTGTATGAAGGATTGGTTTGTTCTTGTGTCCAAACTTCTAGCTTTTGCACTAACAATACCCGCTGTTACGGTAGAGGTTAAATTAAAAGGATTACCCACAGCCAAAACCCATTCTCCAATTTTTGCATTATCAGAATCGCCAAAGGATAAATAAGGCAGTTTATCTTCGGTTTCGATTTTTATCAATGCAATGTCCGAGTTTGGATCCGCACCTATAAGTTGCGCTTCGTATGTTTTGTTGTTGTTAAGCGTAACCTGTAGCTGGGTGGCATGCGAAATAACATGATTATTGGTTACAATATAACCGTCCTGAGAAATGATAACCCCAGATCCGGTACCTACCCGTGGTGTAACGGTTCCCTCAGAACCATAAAAGAAATCGAACATGGAAGTGGGTGCTTTGCCTAAGGTGACATTTTTTACATGCACCACCGCGTTTACTGTAGTTTCAGCTGCATTCGTGAAATCTACTTCGTTTATGCCAGCGCCTTTGGCAGATGTTGGGGTGAAACTAGTATTAATCACCGAACCACTTTCCTTCTCATGTACAATGGCATAATTCGTTTTCTCAAAAAGGAGTTTATAAGCTCCCAACGTAATTGCCCCAGCAAAAACAGAGACTAACAAAAGGCTTCCTATTTTTTTCATGTATTGTAAATTTGTCCTATTCTATGTAAAATTAGTTGATTTTATGTCCCATACTTAGCCTTTAACGACATTTTAACTACAAAAAAACCCTTAATAAAATCCTATATTTGTGCTTTATTCCACAGCTAATGAAAATTAACTTTTATAAGTATCAAGGCACAGGAAACGACTTTGTGATAATCGATAATCGTCAAGGAGTGTTCCCAGAAAACGATACGCAATTGATAGCGTATTTATGTGATAGAAGATTTGGAGTTGGTGCTGATGGACTGATATTGCTAGAAACGGATGCACAGTCAGATTTTAAGATGGTGTATTATAATTCGGACGGTAATGAAAGTTCCATGTGTGGGAATGGAGGACGCTGTATTGTGTCCTTTGCTCATTTTTTAGGTATCATTGGAAACGAAACTAAATTCCGTGCTATAGACGGTTTGCATCATGCAACTATTACCGGAGCTATCGTGTATCTTAAAATGCAGGATGTAGAAGAAATTAAATCCAAACCCGGTGCCGTGTTTATGAACACAGGTTCTCCCCATCATGTGCAAATGGTTTCCGAACTTTCCCGGTTAAATGTTGTAAAGGAAGGCGCTAAACTACGATATGGACTTTATGGAAAAAAGGGTAGTAACATCAACTTTGTAGAACAAGATGCAGGTGGCGCGTTTTCTGTACGCACTTATGAAAGGGGTGTAGAGGATGAGACGCTCTCTTGTGGCACAGGAGTTACTGCAGTTGCTCTCGCAATGCATTCGCAAGGAACAACCAAAGGGTTAAAAATAAAGGTAAAGGTCTTGGGTGGCGAATTAGAAGTGACTTTTGTTCCCAAAAACAGCGGTTATGAAAAAATTTATTTAATCGGTGAGGCTAAACAGGTCTTTATAGGGGAGGTAGAATGGAACTTTTAAAAGGTAAAAATCTATTTTTAAGAGCCTTGGAAAAGGAAGATTTGCAGTTTCTCTACGACATAGAGAATAATACCCATGTTTGGGAAATAAGCGGTACAGTAACCCCTTACTCAAGAAGTGTGCTTGAATTTTATTTGGAGAATGCCCATAGGGATATATACGAAGTAAAACAGCTGCGTTTGGTTATTTGTAGCCCTGAGGGGATTACCTTAGGGTTGATTGATTTATTTGATTTTGACCCAAAACATAAGCGTGCCGGTGTTGGTATCGTCATAGTAAAGGAAGCTGATAGGAATAAGGGAATAGGGGCAGAGGCTTTGGAGCTACTTTCTAACTATGCCTTCGCAACACTGGAACTAAAGCAGCTCTATGCCAATATCCTAGAGGAAAATAAAAGAGGCATCCATCTTTTCCAAAAATTAGGCTTTTTAAAAGTTGGGGTAAAAAAAGATTGGATTAGCAGTAATGGACGGTATAAGAATGAAGTTTTATTTCAAAAAATAAATAACTAATGAATATTAAAAGAATTTTACTAACCTTGGTTTTGTTAGGTCTTTTAGTGGGTGGGATTTTTGCCTATATCGTTTACGGTGCTTTTTTTACACCGAATACGGCATTTAAGAATGCCGAAGCTTTTGTTTTTATCCCTACCGACACTTCTTTTTCTGAGGTAAAGAAAAGCCTTGAACCCTTATTAAAGGATGTAGATGCGTTTGAATCTGCCGCCAATAAAAAGGGCTATTCCCAAAATATTAAGGCGGGTAAGTACCGCATAGAGAAAGGGATGAACAATAATGAGATTATCAATAGCCTTAGAGTGGGGAATGTGCCTGTAAAAGTCGCTTTCAATAATCAGGAAACTTTGGCTGATCTTGCCGGTAGAATTGCGGTCCAAATCGAAGCAGATAGTACAAGCTTGCTTAATGCATTTAATAATGAAGAGTTTCTATCCGAGCATCAGATGGATTTGGAAAATAGTTTGGCCTTATACGTTCCCAATAGTTATGAATTTTTTTGGAATACCGATGCAGAGGCGTTTAGGTCTAAAATGTTAAAAGAATACAATCGTTTCTGGAGCGCTCCGCGAAAAGAAAAGGCCAAAGCGCTAGGATTAAGCCCTAATGAGGTGGTTGCCTTGGCGTCTATCGTGCACAAAGAAACAGCTAAAATAGATGAGCGCCCTAGAGTTGCAGGCCTATATTTGAACCGTTTGAGGACAGGAATGCTACTTCAGGCAGACCCTACCGTGATTTATGCAATAAAGAAAGAGACGGGTAATTTTGATACCATTATTAGACGAGTGCTTTATAAAGATTTGGAATTAGAGTCCCCGTATAATACCTACAAAAATTCAGGATTACCTCCGGGACCGATTACCATGCCTGATATTAGCGCAGTTGATGCGGTTTTAAGCCCAGAAAAGCATGACTACTTTTATATGGTAGCCAATGTAGAAAATTTTGGATACCACATGTTCGCTAAAAACTTGGTGCAGCACGGCCGAAATAAAGTACAGTACATCCGATGGATAAATGCTCAAAAAATTGTGAGATAGGCTAATTATCGGAATTTTAATACATGTTAGCTATTCCTAGGCAGTTTTAACATAACCTTGCCAAAATAATTTACTTTACCGTCTAACTTTGCCATCGAAAATTTAAGCTAGCCCATTGCTGTAAGTCTTAAGAAATTTACCTTATGAAAAGATGGATAATGATTGTTTGTCCTCTTATTTTGATGTTTATTTTATCTGGTTTTGGATTTAGTCCTTTTGAGGTATCTGTTCCTGAGCTACTTAAAGTAAAGAAACCTACTTCGGTTTTGTTTCCCAAAGGCAAAGCCACTATGACTGAAATTGAATTTATGCCTCCCTTTGCGGGAACAGATTTTACTGGTTTTAAAGAGGCCTTAGCCTTTAAGGAATCTAAAGGAGATTACTTTGCAGTGAACACCTTTGGATATTTAGGTAAATACCAGTTTGGCATGAGCACCTTAGAGCTAATGGGCGTTTATAGCGACCAGCAGTTTTTAGGAAATCCTGTTTTACAGGAGAAAGTATTCCAAATTAACATTGCTAGGAATAAATGGATTCTAAGACGAGATATCAAAAGGTTCGTTGGTAAACGAATCCGAGGTATTGAAATTACGGAATCAGGTATGCTAGCAGCGGCGCACTTAGCCGGTGCAGGTAATGTTAAACGTTATTTGCGTTCTTTTGGTAAAAATGATGTAATGGATGATTATGGCACCAATATAGCCTGTTACATAAAGGAATTTTCTGGATATGATATTTCCAGTGTTGAAGCGATAAAAAACCCTAAAATATAAAGCCTCCTGTATATATAAAAATGACAGGCCCTAGCAGTTTGTGTTAGGGTTTTTTTATGCCTGAATTATAAAAATAGCGGGGCGCTTATGCAGGTCTACATTTTCATTTTTCCATGCTGCTGCCTTCCGCGTACTTATGAATTCAGTACTCAGGGTAAGGTCACAAGCTACGCATACATTTGTATTTCCGGACAGTGATTTGTGTAATTCCTCAAGAAGCTTGTTATTTCGATAAGGAGTTTCTATGAATATTTGTGATTGCTGCTCTTCCCTAGATTTTTTTTCTAGGCGCTTTATTTCTTTTCTTCGATCCATTGAGTCAATGGGCAAATAACCGTTAAATGCAAAATTCTGACCGTTTAGCCCGCTTGCCATTAAAGCAAGTACGATAGAGGAGGGGCCTACCAAAGGGACTACCTGTATGTGTTTTTGATGCGCAAGTTGAACTATTGCAGCACCTGGGTCTGCGATGCCCGGACAGCCTGCTTCGGACAAAATACCCATGTCATGACCGGCAAGGCAGGGTTCCAGAAAACTAGGAATTTCGGTTGCTTCTGTAAATTTGTTCAGTGCAAATAAGTGTAGGGATGGCTGAGATTTTCTTGGATTCATTTTTTTGATAAAATGTCTCGCCGTTTTTTCGTTCTCCACCACATAATGGTTTATACTTTCTATAGCCCTTTTGATAGAAATAGGAAGTACTTCCAGTGGTGGGCTATCACCTAGCGTGGTTGGAATTAAATATAATTTTCCTTTCTCATTCATCTTTTTGCTCATAAGCTAGGTGCTAAAGTAGTTTTGCTATATGTTTACAGGCCTCCTCAATTATTTGGAAAACCTTTTCAAATCCATCTTTTCCACCGTAATAGGGGTCTGGAACTTCGTTTTCATTTCCATCGGTTCCACTTACCAATAAGCGTACTTTATTTCTTTGCGTTAGATTGCTACCTAGGTTTATAATGGAGTTGTAGTTTTCCTTATCCATAGCATAAATTACATCGAATCTATCAAAATCGCGTGTATTGAATTTTCTACAGATTTGGTTGCTGATATCTATACCATTACTTTTAGCAACGTCAATAGATCTAGGGTCAGGAGAATGGCCTATGTGGTAACCACCAGTTCCAGCAGAATCAACAAAGACATCTTCAGGATTAACTATGCTTTTAAGAATACCTTCGGCTAATGGAGACCTACAGATATTTCCTAGGCATACCATTAACACTTTTGTCTTCATAGAAGTCTTATGATAATTTCTTTGTGAGGTCTTCGATGTACTTCCGGAACTGTTTATCGGTTTCTGCTAAATTATCAACGGTCTTGCAGGCATGAAGTACGGTAGCATGGTCTCGTTTGCCAATTTGTGAACCAATACTTGCCAACGAAGCCTTCGTAAATTTTTTGGCAAAGAACATAGCCAATTGTCTCGCCTGTACAATATGTCTTTTTCTTGTCTTGGACTGTAAGGTGGCCACATCCATCTCAAAGTAATCGGAAACTACTTTCTGTATGTAGTCAATAGATACTTCTCGTTTGGTATTCTTCACGAACTTTTCTACGACTTGCTGCGCAAGCTCTAGGGTCACTTCGCGTTTGTTAAGCGTAGACTGTGCTATTAATGATATAATGGCACCTTCCAATTCCCTTATATTTGTCTTAATGTGTTTAGCAACATACTCGATTATTTCTTTTGGCATTTCTACGCCGTCTCTGTAAAGCTTGTTGTTGAGTATGGATATACGTGTTTCATAATCTGGTGTTTGTAACTCTGCGGAAAGGCCCCATTTGAAACGGGATAACAAACGTTGTTCAATGTCCTGCATATCTACAGGTGCTTTGTCGGAAGTTAGAATTACCTGTTTTCCATTTTGATGTAAATGGTTGAAAATATGGAAAAACACATCTTGAGTACCAGATTTACCTGATAGGAATTGAACGTCATCTATGATAAGCACATCTATTAACTGGTAGAAGTGAATAAAATCGTTGCGTGTGTTTTTCTTGACAGATTCAATATACTGTTGCGTAAATTTTTCTGCAGAAATATAAAGAACAGTTCGCTCTGGATATTTATCCTTTATTTCGACACCAATAGCATGAGCTAAGTGTGTTTTTCCAAGACCAACACCTCCAAAAATCAATAGGGGGTTAAATGATGTGCCTCCTGGTTTATTGGCAACCGCCATACCGGCAGAACGTCCTAATCTATTAGAATCGCCTTCTAGAAAATTATCAAAATTATAGTTGGGATTCAGCTGCGATTCTATCTTAATATTTCTAATACCAGGGATGACAAAAGGATTTCGTAATTCTGGATTTTTAGATTTTATAGGAACGTCCATTTCTTGTGGTGCCATGTTTCCCCTGTTGGAACTAGGGATTTTTTCAGTAAACGGTTCTTTATTTCCATAGGTATTCTCCATACGGATAATATAAACCAGTTTTGCTGATTCTCCCAACTCCTTGGTAAGAGCTACTTTTAAAAGTCTAACGTAATGCTCTTCTAGCCATTCGTAGAAAAATTTACTTGGAACTTGTATGCTCAAAGCGTTTTCAGTGAGCTTAACCGGTTTAATAGGCTCAAACCAAGTCTTAAATGCCTGCGGTTGGATATTATCCTGAATAAATACCAAACAGTCTTTCCATACGGAATTT
>JBLHNI010000152.1:0-7997 GCA_047650615.1 Maribacter sp. | reverse complement strand
CAGCAATTATTTACCAATACAGACGCCGAACTATTGGAGCGTTTTGTGTCGTCCGTTTCGGTGGACAAAGAGGTGCGATTTTTAGACTTTTAAAAATCTCCAACTCTAGAATAGGTCAAATAGGTGAAAGCATGTTTATGTTTTTCATCCTTGGGGTGATGCTCTTCTTTCATAAGTTTCCAACAAGCTACATCAATTTCTGGAAAGAAGGTATCTGCTTCCATACTAGCATGCACGCGTGTTAACTCTATGATATTTGCAAAAGCCTCTCCTTGTTTGTAGATTTCTCCGCCACCAATAATAAAGGCATCCTCTTCGGATACTTGCTTTAGAGCAGCCTCCAAAGAATGTACAATGATACAATCCTCATAAGGGACACTATAGTGGGTGTCTCTTGTGATGATGATATGGGTGCGTTTGGGTAAGGGTTTCGGAAAACTTTCAAAGGTCTTGCGACCCATAATGATTTTGTGTCCAATAGTTAGCCTTTTAAAACGCTTAAAATCATCTGGTAAATGCCATAAGAGGTCATTGTCCTTCCCTAAGGCATTGTTTTCTGCCGCAGCAGCTATTATTGTAATGGTGTTCACTAAAATTAATTTTTATAGTATAATAAATAGAATGGCAAAAAGGATGCCATCAATATGATACTATTTCTATCTTTAGGCTAAAGATACGGTAATTGTGATTTTTACATACCTATTCGTTTGGCGTTATTTAAACGGAATTTAGTATAAACAATAAATGGAAAAAATAAGAACCGAATTTCCGGTTATACGAAAGGGAATTTATGCTAATACTGCAGTCTACGGCCCTATGTACGATTCGCTCTTAGATTGGCGGCAGGAGCATGATTTGGACTTTCTGTTGCACGGCAGCGCCATGCGAGAAAGGTCATTGAAAATTCTCACCAATACGCGAAGTACGGTTGGGGAATTTTTTAATTGTAAACGAGAAAATGTGGCTTTGGTCTCTAATTTTTCAACGGGACTCAATCTCTTGTTAGAAGGGTTGCAACCAAAAGCAAAAGTGTTGCTGTTGGAAAATGACTACCCCTCGGTAAACTGGTCTTTTGAACATAGGGGTTTTGATATTTCTTATGTCAAAATGGATACAGATATAGAGGAGCGTATCCAAGAAACGATTCGTGCTAATACTATTGAAGTGTTGGCTTTGAGCATGGTGCAATGGTTGGATGGTTTTCTTATGGATACTGATTTTTTCAAGGAGCTGAAAAAGGCCCACCCTAATATAATTATTATTGCAGATGGGACCCAGTTTTGTGGTAGCCGAACTTTCGATTTTGACAATTCTGGTATAGATGTATTAGGTGCTAGTGCTTATAAATGGCTTTTGGCAGGATATGGAAATGGGTTTATGTTATTTTCCGATGCCGTTCAAGAGCGATTCGCAGTGCGGAGTATTGGATTCAATGCTGCTAATGGCGATTTGAGTAAAAAAGATAGTATCCGGTTTGCCAAAAAGATGGAGCCTGGCCATTTATCCTGCCTTAATTTTGGGAGCTTAAAATTCTCCTTGGATTTTATGTCCAGCATAGGGATGGATAAAATTACAGCCCAAAATAAATTACTGTCCATAAAAGCAAAGCAGGGGTTTGCAGCATTAGGCCTTTTGGAACAGGGCATCCTAAAGCGAGAAGAACATAGTACCATTTTTAATATAAAAGGGGATACGGCGGTTTTTAAAACCTTGTTGGAAAATGATGTGCTTTGTGCACAACGAGGAAACGGTATCCGTGTGAGTTTTCATTTTTATAACACACAGGATGAGATAGATGAGATTGTAAGAATAGTAAAAACAGTACGGTAGCATTTACCGACTTATTGTTTTTTAAAGCGCTAATTTTCAGACATTTGTTAATTGTTGCCAAATTATTATCAAATTCATAAAAGTGATTTGAATCATTGTAAATGAGCGTCTTAATATAGTAATTTTGCTATATATCTTAATAAATACATATCATGGCAATTTCAAAACAATTTTTAAAAACTAAACCTGTCTGCAAGGTAACATTTACTGTGCCAGCAGAAGAGGCGAAAAAAGTAGCTGTAGTAGGTGATTTCAATAATTGGAATCCTAAAGGTAGCACATTAAAGAAATTAAAGAACGGAACTTTTAAAGGAACGTTTGATCTTCCAAAGGAAAACAGCTACGAGTTCAAGTATATCGTAGATGGTGCATTCGTAAACGATGCTGAAGCTGATCGCTACCAGTGGAACGACTATGCCGGTTCTGAGAATGCTGTTCTAGAATTGTAGTCTAGTTGTAACTAGTTAAAAAGAGGCGTAGGAATTTCCTGCGCCTCTTTTGTTTTATACCCCCTGCATAATATTTATTGCTCTACAGAAATACCTTTCCAAAAAGCGACTCGGCCTTTGATACCTTTTGCTAATTCGCTTACTTCTGGATAATACCAAGCAGCATCGGGGTTTTGTTTGCCATTTACTTCTACTGTGTAGTAGGAGGCCATTCCTTTCCATGGACACGAAGTATGAGTGCCACTGGTTTTAAAATATTCTTTTTTGATGCTCTCTGCAGGAAAATAATGATTATTTTCTACGACCAAAGTTTCATTGCTTTCCGCGATTACGGTGTTGTTCCAAATTGCCTTCATAGTTCTTTTTTTAAACTGATTTTGTAAATAGATAATTCTTGTAATAATTCATTGTATCGCTAAACGTTTCCAATACCTTTAATCCAGATTTTTCCGCGAGCCAATGCACGGTTTTATCATCGTATTTTTGCGATATTTCAGTATGTACGGTTTCCCATGCGTTAAAAGTAACATCCAGATTTAGCTTTTCTATACGTACTTCTTGTGGCGATTGTGCTACCAAATAGCTTTTTGCCGTGCCACTTTCTGGATCGTACACCTCCCAATGCATAAAACTGTCCACATCAAAATCAGCGTCTAGTTCTCGATTGATTCGTACCAATAGGTTTTTATTGAACCTTGCTGTAATTCCTGTTGCATCGTTATAGGCATCCAATAGAATTTGGGGATTCTTTTTCTGGTCAAAGCCTATGAATAGCAAGTCATTAGGGTGCATGTATTCCTTTATTTGCGAGAGAAATTCAATTGCTTGGTCATGTAAAAGATTTCCAATATTAGAGCCAAGGAAGAGAATGACTTTTCGCTCGTCCGTAGCGAAATTTAACTTTTTTAGCGTTTCAAAATACGTGCCTTGCAAGGGTTTCGTAGCTAATCCTGGAATTTCATCTTTTAGATCGGCTTGCAGGGAATCCAATGCATTCTGACTAATGTCAATAGGACGATAGGTGAAATTGTGTTTTTTATCAGTAAAATGATGTAAAAGAATCTTGGTCTTTTTACCATCGCCAGCTCCCATTTCTATTAAATGAAAAGGTTTTTCGTCATCAGAAAAATGTTTGGCAAGTTGTACCTTGTACGCTTCCAAAATACTAAATTCTGAATTGGTTAGATAGTATTCCGGCATATTCATAATATCCTGAAAAAGGGCATCTCCTGCCTTATCATAGATGTATTTGGAGGATAGGAACTTCGGATAAGAAGTAAGGCCTTGGTATACCTCTTGTTTAAATTGCGTGTCCAATTTATGTGCTAATTTTTTATGCATGAAGTGTAGGTCGTAATTATTTGGCTAACCTTAATCCGGTAAACTGCCATCTTAAATTGGTTTGAAAAAAATTTCTGTAGGTTGGCCTTTCATGTTTAATCGGTGTAGCCACAGAGCTTCCCCGTAATACTTTTTGGTTCACCATAAATTTGCCGTTGTATTCGCCCAAGGCACCATCTGCTTTTTTATAATTAGGGTAGGGCAGGTAGGCACTTTCTGTCCATTCCCATCGTTGCCCCCAGGGGAAAAGATGTTGTGCGGCTTCCCATTCAAATTCTGTGGGCAGGCGGCATTCTTTCCACTGCGCATAGGCAAAAGCTTCAAAATAGGAGAGGTGTGTTATGGGTGTTTCCGCATTAAGCTTTTGCAAACCGTTATAGGTGTAGTGGTACCAGATTCCGTCTATGTTATGCCAATATAATGGAGCGAAAATTTGTTCTCGGTTTACCCAATCCCATCCTTCGGCATGCCAAAGGTCAAATTTTTTATAACCACCTGCTTCTATAAAAGCTAGATACTCGGCATTGGTTACCAGCGTATTGGAAATGGTATAAGAATGAAGATACGCCTTATGTCTCCCCAATTCATTATCGTAGCAGAAATCTGTAGAATTATGCCCTATTTCGTAAATCCCTTCCTCCATGGGAATCCATTCTTGGGCAGAGGTAATCTTGTTATGTTCCTTGAAATTTTCAGAATATTTAGGAAGCAAGGGATTGTTGCCAAGGATGTATTTGATATCTGTCAATAATAATTCCTGATGTTGTTTTTCGTGATGGATACCAATTTCCAATACGGTATTCAGCTCTTGGTTTTCTAAGGTGGTTAATACTTCTTTTATTGCTGAGGTAACGTAGTTTCTATAAGCGTAAACCTCAGTTACGGATGGTCTGGATAAGTTACCGCGATTAGCTCGTACCACACGCTTTCCAATGGTTTCGTAATAACTATTGAATACAAAAGAAAAGTCTTCATTAAAAACACGATACTCCTTTTTATATTTTTTTAAGATGAATTCCTCAAAGAACCACGTCGTATGGCCCAAATGCCACTTTGGAGGACTTACATCAATACTGGGTTGGACAACGTAATCTTCAATTTCTAAGGGTTTGCAAATGGACTTGGTATACTCACGGGTTTCTAAAAAGAAATCCAACAGCGAATGGGTAAGAATCATGAAAACAATTTTCTATAAAGATAAAGAAAATATGAAGCATGTTGGCGCTCAATAATGTTGTGCTTGAGCTCTTTTATATTCTATCGAGAATTTAAAGAACTATACTGTTTTGGAATCTGAGCATTAAATCTTGTCCATGTCGTTGTTGAGGACTTTTTTAAATCTTGGGAAACACTCATTTTAATGCTTTTGCCTAGTTCAGGAAACACTTATTTGAGATATATAGCGCATTATTTCAATTGATTTTCTAGTTCTGCTATGAATGTAATGTAGGTGCCACAGTGTTATATATTACCTGAACGTAAATGAATCTACTGTCTGTTCCTTCTCCTTTGGAGAGACTTAGAAACTACTTTGTATTAGGTAGTGTGAAAAGTTTTTTCTTTGAAAAAATATAAACCTAACTACGTCAAAATATATTTTCCGTCTGATAATTTACTAATAACAATAATAATTATTTCCCCTCTTAACTCAAACTGCAACTACCCCTTTAATATGTGGATGCGGATTATAATCGACCAGTGTAAAATCTTCAAACTTAAAGTCAAAAATATCGGTTACTTCTGGATTGATAACCACTGTTGGTAAGGGTCTGGGTTCTCTGCTTAATTGGAGCTCCACTTGCTCCATGTGATTATTATAAATATGGGCATCTCCAAACGTATGTATAAAATCTCCCGCTTCGTAACCACATACTTGCGCCATCATCATCGTGAACAACGCATAAGAAGCGATGTTAAAAGGAACACCCAAAAAGATGTCTGCGCTTCGTTGGTATAATTGACAGCTTAATTTGCCATCGGCCACATAAAATTGAAAAAAAGCATGGCAAGGAGGTAATGCGGCTTTGTTATTTGCTACATTTTTCGCAAAAGATTTGGAGGTGTCTGGTAGTACACTAGGATTCCAAGCGGAGACTAACATCCTCCTACTGTTAGGGTTATTTTTTAACGAAAAGACAACATCTTTTATTTGATCTATTTCGTCGTCGTTCCAATTACGCCATTGTTTTCCGTAGACGGGTCCTAGGTCGCCATTTTCGTCTGCCCAATCGTTCCAAATACGAACACCATTTTCTTTTAGGTACCCTATATTGGTGTCGCCTTTCAAAAACCAAAGCAGTTCATAAACGATGGACTTTAAATGTAGTTTTTTAGTGGTTACCATTGGAAAACCTTTACTTAGATTAAATCGCATCTGATATCCAAATACACTTTTGGTTCCTGTTCCCGTTCTGTCCCCTTTTTGGTTTCCTTCTGCTAAAACATGCTTTAATAAGTCGTGGTACTGTTTCATCTATATACTAATTCGCTAACCGGTTGTTTTAAATTGAATACCCACGCGAGGTGTTCATAAGTAAGATTCCACTCCAGAAAATGGAATCAAAACAAAAATAGGATTTAAGAAGAAGTAAAGTTGTCGAATCTTTAAGCGGTTATAAAAATTTATTAACGAAGGTGCCGAATTACTGTTTGCTGATTTTCTGATACCCTAAAACCTTGTTTTCACTTTGAATCGCAAGAAAGTATATAGCAGAAGCTAGTGCGTTGATATTTAAGGTAACAATGCGAGTATTGGTATACGATTCTTTTTTTATTAATTGTCCTGCGGCATTAACCATGGTAAGTTTAACCTTAGAGAATAAGCCTCCTAAATCTATTTCTATGGTATTTGAAGTAGGGTTGGGATATGCTTTGATTATAATCTCATTGGAAAATGGCCTCAAGACTTTTGAAGTATAGCCTATTTCAGGTTGTTCACATGAAATTATAAATTCTTTAATATCTTCAACACCGTCGTTGTTAGCATCTAGAAACCACAAGGTTTCAGGATTTATTTCAGCATCCGAATCCTTACAATCCATTGTTGGTAGTGTGGTGTTTGTATATCCTGTTCCCGGACTATTGCAGCTCTCGACTTTTGGTAAAACAGCAAGACCATCCCCATCGGCATCGAGATACCATGTTGTGGTTTCAAAAAGGTTGGCATCGGTATCATCGCAATCGGTGGTTGGTAGTACAGTATTGGTATATCCTATTCCGGGACTATTGCAACTTTCTATGGTCGGTAATACGGCATAACCATCCCCATCTATATCGAGATACCATGTGGAGACTTCGAAGACCTGGGCATCGGTATCATCGCAATCTGTTAAAGGAAGCACGGTTGTGGTATATCCTGGTCCTGGACTACTGATATTGGTAACTGTAGGTGAAACTGCATATCCATCATTATCTGCATCCAAATACCAGACTTGCGCCGTACTTGTTCCTAGATTTTCTTTTAATGCAATGACAATTGTGGTTGATTTTTCGAATCCTACTTCAATCCCAGCTGCATCGGTCTGGGTTGTTACTCCATTTGACCCGCTAGGATGCTGAATGGACATAAAAAGAAACCGATTATCAGGAGAAAATGTAATTCCAGTGGGTTCCGACCCGGCAGGGACAATACCAAATAATTCTACGTTTGGGTTCGCTTGGGAATGTCCATTTTTTACTACCCAAATATAGTGGTTGTCCCCGTCTTGCAACACCCAAAGGTTTCCGTCTAAATCAAATGCTAAATTATCATTACCGTAGCCCCAATTTAGATTTGTAGTTCCGTTTTCATGTGTGATGGGATAGCTTGTATTGCCTACAAACGTTTCCATGTTGTTGATGGTAGTGCCTGTTATAGGATTGGAATCTTGAAACCTGTATACTCTATCCTCACTTTTAACTGCAAAATAGATACCACCATCTGGACCAATTTAAACATCTTCGATTCCAATAAAATCCGTAGCACCTATAGCGGTACTTTGTGCTTTGGTGGAATTGCGTTCTTCCTTTGTGGTGTTGTTTAAAAGAATCCAATCGCCATTGCCATTTTTTGGACCTTTGTATACATATAGTTTTCCGCTACTTAAATCTTGAGCTGCATCAGCTACGAATTTATATAGAAATCCTAAGCCTGCGTAGTTATCAGTGCCTTGGTAAACCGTTCTTTGATTTTGATGTATAGCTGCATTTTCATGCTTAAAGTTGCCCATTGCCCAAAGCTTGTCGATAACCGTTTTGGTTACAGGGTCTATTTCAACGGCCCAGCCTAAATCGTCATAACCATCATTATTAATGTCTAGTTCCGGTATTAGGTTGTTGGTAACCAATTCCTTAGAGGTGTATTCTTTACAGCTAATAATGGTATTCCATGGCGTTACT
>JBLHNI010000151.1:0-8084 GCA_047650615.1 Maribacter sp. | reverse complement strand
CAAACAAAATGATACAAAAGCAAGCTTTTGTTGTGACTCTTGTGAATATGTTCGCTCATACTCACAAATGTAATTATCATTACGCAACACCCGAGGCAGAGCCTCGGGGAATTCTATTGATTAAAAATAAGCATTAATATGTAGTTATTAGTGTTTGCGGATATACAAAAAATTAGTTATTATTTCCTAATTCCATTAGTTCTTCCGGAGGTTCAAAACTAGGTAGACTGAAAATTTAAAGTTTCCACCCTGTAGTGGAATAGCGAAAAGGAAGCTTAAAATGGCAAAAAATGGTTTAGTAGTGTAATTGGAAAATCTAGATTTCTAATTATTAAAACTCTTTTTAATTCTGGCCAGGTCACGCTTATTGTCCTTGTCTTTCATTGTCTCTCTTTTATCGTAGAGCTTTTTACCCTTTGCCAATGCGATTTGGATTTTGGCAAAACCACGATCATTTATAAAAAGTGTTAGTGGTACAATGGTAAGACCAGAGGTTGTTATCTCTTTAAATAATTTTTTTAATTCTCTTTTTTGTAACAATAATTTTCTTTGAGCCTTAGGTTTATGGTTGTAGTGAGATGCATGAGAGTATTCATCAATCTGCATATTGATAACAAAAAGCTCTCCACGGTCATTAAATTCACAAAAGCTCTCCGAAATGGAAGCCCTACCAGATCTAAGCGATTTGATTTCTGTGCCACCCAAAACGATACCGGCCGTATATTTATCCAACAGTTCATATTCGAACCGTGCTTTTTTGTTTTTTATGTTGATGTTCTTTTGCATACATTACAAAAATAAGCACAATTAAATAATCGGCTTGACTTTTAAAAAGAATTAAAGTGCTTCATTTGTAATGAACCTTATCAGTTTACGAATAACTATAAAAATAGAAGTGATGAATAGATGGTATTGGATAGTGGCACTATTACTTGTAACAGCATGTAATGAAGAAATAAACGAACCTACCGCACAAGAAATTATTGATAAAAGCATTGCGGCAAGTGGTGGGGAGAATTATATCACAAATGATATCTCTTTTCGTTTTCGGGATATTGATTACAGCGCGGAAGGCCCAGTGAATAAAAGAATTCTAAAAAGAAGCTTTGTCAAGGACAGTATCAGGATAACCGATGTAAAATCTGCTTTAGGGTTTCAACGTGCTGTAAATGATAGCCTTGTAGTACTATCTGATTCAATGGCGAATGTCTATGCCAATTCTATAAACTCCGTACATTATTTTGCATACCTGCCGTACGGACTTAATGATGCAGTAGTAAATAAAAAGTATTTAGGCAAAGTGAAAATCGATTCAACAGCGTATCACAAAGTTGAAGTGAGCTTTGATAAAAGCGGAGGGGGTGATGACTACGATGATATTTATGTGTACTGGTTCGATTCAAAAACATACAAGCCAGCCTATTTAGCCTATGAATTTCATGTAAACGGAGGCGGTCAACGCTTTAGAAAAGCGTTTAATGAAAGAGTAGTAGGTGGTATCCGCTTCGTGGATTATCAGAATTATAAAAACTCGCAGTTAAATCATCCAATTCAGAGTATAGACGATCTTTATAGTCTGGGTGCCTTAGAATTGCTTTCCGAAATAAAATTAGAAGAAATAATCGTTAATCCGCGCAATTACAATTAAACACTAATTTAGAATCAGTAGCCACACCATTAACAAGTTTCACAATAAAAAGTGTGCCATTCTCATTATCGTCTAGGGACTCGTACTTCTCATCATCCAATAACATATTAACCATTTGTGGTGTGGTATTGCTATGCCCCACTATCAACACATTTTTATTTAGGTTTTCTGTTTTCAACTGTTCCAAATCTAATGTTCTAGGGTCATAATATTGAACATCTATATTGTTCTTTACGGATAAAGGGGCCGCGGTCATTGCCGTTCTGGCATAGTCGGTAGAATAGATGGCATCTATATTGGCATCTATTAATATTTCCGCCCAATGCATGGCACGTCCCAGTCCTTTTTGGTTTAATTCTGGGTCGGCGTCATCCGGATTACTTCGTACCTTCTCTGCATGTCTTATGAGATAAAAAGTTGTAGTTCCGTTATAGGCCTTAACTATGGTTGCAGGTTGTTCTTCTTTACAGGATTGTAAAAAAATAAATCCAGCAAGCAGAATTAGTTTTAGAAATTTCATTTTTGTAATTTTGTTTGGTAAGTATAAAACTAAAAATACTCGAAAATAGTACGTTCAATACACTATTTTTTGTTTTTTTGCGTATGAAAAATCTTTGTGGGGCACTTCTTATCTGTTTTGTGGTTTTTGGTATGCGTGCACAAACCGCAACTTTACCAAATGATTTTAGGCAGCAGAACATTACAGAGTACAATTCCAGCCTTTTAAATCCTGCTTATGCCTTGGACCGAAATAATGCGAACTCTGCAGCCCTATGGGTAAGATGGCAGTGGCAAACTTACGATGCGGATCCAACCTCGATTTTCTTTAATTATACTCATAAGTTAAACGAATCATCTGCAGTAGGGGGTGCATTTTTTCAAAATAATACTGGAATTTTCTTGAATACAGGTGCAGCTATCAACTACGCGTTTGCTATTGATTTTAGTCCTAAAGTACGCCTTGGAATAGGCTTAAATTTTTTTGCCTTTCAACAGAAATTGGCAGATGAGCGGTTTTTTCAACCCAATCCCATACAAATATCACCCGAGAACGATATGGTATTGCAGTTGGCACCAGGTTTAAATTTACGGGTAGACAAATTTAATATTGGCTTTGTGTCAGAAAACATGTTTGATTATAATCTGAGCACCAACGAGCGTAATACGAGTCCTACGGATAGAATGTTATTCGGACTCGCTAGTTATGATATCCCAATGGAAATTTTAAACTCAGATGGTAATTCCTATTTGCGCCCTGCGGTTTATTTTAAATCGATTCCTGGGTTTGATACGCAATACGGATTTAACGCCATTTTAAGTACTCAAAAATTTTGGGCACAGGGGGGTTACAATTCCTTTTACGGTATTTCTGGAGGGGTAGGAGGGCGTTTCCTAAAACGTTTTTCCATAGGAGCCTTGGTCGAGTTTGGTACCAGTCCTGAATTGGAAGGTGTGGACCCTACTTTTGAACTAATTACCTCCTACAGATTTGGAAGTATCGAGCAGGCACAGCCGCCCGAAGAGCAGCTAATAGCAGAACAAGAAGAGAAAGAAAAAGCGCTTGAGGAAGAGTTGAAATTGTCCGGAGAATTTACGGCAGAAGAAGATGAAAAGGCTAAAGAATACTTGGATAAGGAAAGAGCTAAACAACTTAGGGATTCGGTTCGCCAATCGGGTAAAAACACCGATGTCGCCGTGAAGGAATCTAAAAGAGACCTTAGACGCAAGGCCGACTCACTTAACAGTGCCAATGAGGCTTTGGCCTTTCAGAAAATAGTTGCACAGAAAAAGCAAAAGAGACAAGATTCTATAAACGCTATTACAAAATTTAGTGAAGAGACTCTTGCCTTGAACATGCAGCGACAACAAGATTCCTTAACCCAGGTCGCCAACGCTAAGGCCGAAGCAGAACGCTTGGTATTAAAGAACGAAGTGGTAAAACCAAAAGCGGGCGAACGTTATGAGGAAGTAACTAAAGAAGGAAATTTAGAGCCAGGGTACTATTTAATCGCCAATGTTTTCGGAACAAAGCGGTATTTTGATGCCTTTGTGGCAGATATGAAAAAGAGGGGTATTTCTGCAGGTTCTTTCTATAGGGAGACCAATAAGTACAACTATGTCTATCTTGGTCGATACACTTCTATAGTCGAAGCAAGAAAGGCTAGAGAATCCAAATTTGACGGTAAGTACCAAGAAAAAACATGGATTTTTAGAGTAACTGGCGAATAGTATTTCTTATCAAGTTTAGCTATGTTTATTTTTTTGAGCATTGGATTTTTATAGAATACAAGGCAGCCAGACAAAACTACCTTTTTAAAATATTAGTTTTTGTAAAGTACTATCAGTGCTGTAATTGCTGCTTGCCTAAATCGAATAGTGGTAAAAACCTGTTTTAATTCCGTCGAGTGCCTTATTTTTGTGAGACACGTAACCCCCTGACTATGGATCAAGTTGCACGCTACGCACAGCACGTACCAGATAATGTTATTTACTTTGCCCCAAGGGTATTCGTAGCACTTTTTATTTTATGGATAGGCTTTAAGCTGCATAAAAAAATAGACTTTTTATTGTTTAATAGCTTAGAGCGACTTAATATTTCCGATACCATTCGGTCGTTTATCATCTCGTTGGTGGTGATAGTACTAAAGATTATTTTAGTATTGATAGCAGTGTCCATTCTTGGGGTACAATTGTCTGGTTTGGTTACGGTGATAGCCGCTATGGGTTGTACGATAGGACTTTCTCTGCAAGGACGTTTGGGTAATTTTGCTTCCGGTATTTTAATTATTTTGCTAAAGGCGTTTAATCTCTACGATTGCATGCAGGTTGATGATAAATTTGGAAAGGTAGAGGAAATTGGAATTTCCAAGACCCTATTAGCAACCCACGGAAACAAGATGTTTATCGTTCCAAATGCCAAAATAATGGACAGCCTAGTAACCAATTTTTCTAAAAATATTTTGGTTCGTTTAGAGCTGAATACTCATATTCCATATGCTGAATATTTTTCCAAAGTACGGGATATGATAAGTACAGTACTAGCCAATACTCCCTTAATACTTAATGGTTCAGCAACAGAAATAGGAATCGAAAACTTTTATAGTCATAATATCACACGAGCTATTCGCCCTTATGTTTTACCTGATAATTATTGAGAAGGTACTTTTAAAGCCCATTAAACAGGTCTTTAGTGAAAATAATATCAGAGTAGCTTATTCTGAAGGAATTGAGCTGGGAAGCATCGGAAAATAGGTCCACCACTTAAAAAAACTATCATATGAAAAGTCCAAATTGGCAAACCGCTATAGAATTCGAAGATATTACCTATAAAAAATGTAATGGGGTTGCCCGTATTGCATTCAACAGGCCCAATGTTCGCAATGCCTTTAGACCGAGCACCACTAGCGAAATTATAAAAGCGTTTTTTGATGCTCAAGAGGATACCTCCATTGGCGTTGTCTTGTTATCTGGCGAAGGACCATCTACTAAAGACGGAATTTGGTCTTTTTGTAGTGGAGGCGACCAGAACGCTAGGGGAGAGAAAGGATACGTTGGTACAGACGGCCAACATCGTTTGAATATATTGGAAGTACAGCGGATGATTCGTTTTATGCCGAAAGTAGTTATTGCGGTTGTTCCCGGTTGGGCGGTTGGTGGGGGACATAGTTTGCATGTTGTCTGTGATATGACTTTGGCCAGTAAAGAACATGCTATTTTTAAGCAGACCGATGCCGATGTAACTAGTTTTGATGGGGGTTACGGATCTGCTTATTTGGCAAAAATGGTGGGGCAGAAAAAAGCGCGGGAGATTTTCTTTTTGGGTCGAAACTATTCCGCACAGGATGCTTTTGAAATGGGGATGGTGAATGCTGTTATCCCACACGACGATTTGGAAGACACCGCTTTTCAATGGGCGCAAGAGATACTGGAGAAATCTCCAACGTCAATCAAAATGCTAAAGTTTTCCATGAATTTAACAGATGACGGTATGGTAGGACAGCAAGTATTTGCTGGAGAAGCCACACGTTTGGCCTATATGACGGAAGAAGCTAAAGAAGGTAGAAATGCCTTTTTAGAGAAGCGGAAGCCTGATTTTGGGAAGAATAAGTGGTTGCCTTAGGCTCATGTTTAAAAGATGTAAAGTTGAGACGAATAATGATATTTGAGAGCTGTGGTGGCCGTTTTGGAACACCCGAATACAAAACAGAACATAAACGATGAAGGATAGTATTTTAATCAAGAATACAACTATTGTAAACGAAGGGAAAGCATTTGTTGCAGATATACTATTGGCTAACGGATGTATTCAACAAATCGGTAATATTGATAGTGAGCTAGACCACAACGTAATAGATGGAACGGGTAAACACCTATTCCCAGGCATCATTGACGGTCAAGTCCATTTTAGAGATCCAGGACTAACGCACAAGGGTGATTTGTATACTGAAAGTAAAGCTGCTATTGCAGGTGGAGTTACTTCTTTTATTGATATGCCAAATACAGTTCCCAATATTTTAACCTTTGAAAGCCTAAAGGAAAAGTATGAAATTGCGTCAAAAAAATCCATGGCCAATTATTCGTTCTTCCTTGGTGTAAACGGAGATAATATTGACGAGGTTATAAAAATGGACACCAGCCAATTTATAGGCGTTTCTGATGACGGTTTGTATTTTACCAAAAAAGGAAATCTACTTGCGGACAATCCAGAGACAATGGAGAAGCTATTTGCTAATTGTAAATCCATTATTGCCATTCATTCTGAAAAAGAGGAAATAGTAGAAGCGAACGAAGAGGCTTTTAGAGAAAAATATGGCGATGCTATTCCCGCAAAATTTCATCCAATCATTAGAAGTACGGAAGGCTGTTATGAAGCAACAAAACGAGCTATTGAATTGGCAAAAAAACACAATGCCAGATTACATATTCTACATTTAACCACGGAAGCTGAAACACACTTATTTCAGAACGATATTCCACTGCAAGAGAAAAAAATAACCACTGAAGTTTCTGTACATCACCTCTGGTTTTCAGACAAAGACTATGAACGATTAGGGATGCTTATTAAATGGAATCCTGCCATAAAAACAGAACAGGATAAACAAGGCTTGTTAAAAGCACTACTTGATGATAGAATAGATATTATAACCACAGACCACGCACCACATACTTTAGAAGAAAAACAAAAGCCCTATTTTCAATCGATGTCTGGGGCTCCTATGGTGCAGCACTCCCTAAATTGTATGCTGGAGTTTTACAAACAAGGTTTCATTTCATTGGAGAAAATAGTCGAAAAAATGTGCCATAATCCAGCTATTCTCTATCGGATGACTAAAAGAGGATTTATACGGGAAGGGTATTATGCAGACTTGACCTTGGTGGATTTGAATAGCGAATGGACCGTTGCTAAAGACAACTTGCTTTATAAATGTGGTTGGTCCCCATTGGAGGGGACAACATTTCAAACAAAAATCGAACAAACATTTGTAAACGGAAATTTGGTGTACGACAATGGGGTTTGGAATGAAGAAATAAGAGGTATAGCATTGGATTTTACTAAAGAAAATGAACATTAAAAGTTAATTTGTCATGTTCGAAGGGAGAAGCTTAGTAATAGCAACAAAACATGAAAAGGAGAACGTAATTGCACCACTCTTGGAAAGAGCAATAGGGGTCGTTTGCTTTGTGCAGGAAGGTTTCGATACGGATACTCTTGGTACTTTTACAGGAGAGATTGAAAGAGAGCAAGACCCTATATCCACTGCAAGACAAAAATGTTTGATGGCTATGGAGCTCAGTAGCTGTGATTTAGGAGTAGCAAGTGAAGGTTCTTTTGGGGCTCATCCATCGGTATTTTTTGCAAGTGCGGATGATGAGTTTTTAATATTTATCGATAAAAAAAATAACTTAGAGATTATTGTTAGAGAACTGAGTATGGAAACCAATTTTAATGGTAAAGAAATGGAAACAGAGAAGGAGTTGTTTGACTTTGCTAAATCAGTAAAATTTCCTTCTCACGGACTCATACTTCGTAAATCAAAAAATGATAATAGTGACGTAATAAAGGGAATAACCGATTTTATCCAATTAAAAGAAGCCTTCCAAAAACTGATTAACAAGTCCAATAAGGTTTACGCAGAAACCGATATGAGAGCATTGCATAACCCAAGCCGGATGACAGTAATTGAAAATGCGACCAAAAAATTAGTTGATAAGATAAACTCTTATTGTCCCCAATGCAATACTCCGGGTTTTGGAGTTACTTCTATAAAAAAAGGACTAGAGTGCAGTTTGTGTGGCTCACCCACCAACACTACTTTGAGTTTTATTTGTAGCTGCCAAAAATGTGATTTCAAAAGAGAAGATATGTATCCTCATAAAAAAACAAACGAAGATCCAATGTATTGCGACTATTGCAATCCATAATTATTTTGAAAGA
>JBLHNI010000150.1:0-8137 GCA_047650615.1 Maribacter sp. | reverse complement strand
CGGCAGGATTCTTCACTATCAAACTCTGCCGTAAAACTGAAAATATTCATATCTTAACTTTTATTAAAAATAAGCATTAATATGTAGTTATTAGTGTTTGCGGATATACAATTCTTTTTTTTATAATAATAGGTTTGAAAGGTTTAACAATAGTGAAATTTATAAAAAAAACGCTACTGTCAAAATAAAATAGATGTTTCTTGCCTATTTTTGTAGTATTTAACTTAATTATATTCTAACCCATAGTATTAGCAAAAAAAGACTATTACCTTAGACCATCTTGCCAATTTCAAAATAAAGTATTTGCAGATAATAACTATATTTAACCCTGTTTGTTCCTAGAAATGACCAAACAAAAACTTTTTAATAAAAGAGGTGCCTCGAAAGTTTTGTGGTAGCGATTTTGTGCATATTTAAATCACTGTACGTACCCTAACTTCCAAGATTAGACAAATGACTCAAAAAGAATCAGAACAAGCTTACTTTTATTCTCTTTACAACAACTTTATTCGTAGATCGTGTTCAAAAAAACCAAAACCTACTCCCTAAAAGAAGCCACCAGAAAACTTGAAGGTTACTGCGCCTACCAAGACCGTTGCCACAAAGAGGTAAGAACCAAACTAAGGGATATGGATATGATTCCCATCGCCATAGATGAAATCATTGGACACTTGATACAAGAGAATTTTTTGAACGAAGAACGCTTCGCCTGTAGTTTTGTCCGAGGTAAATTCAATATAAAAAAGTGGGGAAAAAATAGAATTGTCAACGAACTTAAACAGCGTGATATTACAAAATACAATATCAAGGTAGCACTAAAAGAAATTGATGCCGAAATCTATTTGAAAACTTTAGAGCAACTTGCTGAAAAACGGGTTGGACAGCTTATAGAGACCAACGTATTCAAGAAACGTAAAAAAGTGGCAGACTATCTTCTATATAGAGGTTGGGAAAGCCCCTTAGTATATGAAATAACCAAGAGGCTTGTACCTTGATTTTTTAATGGACAGTCTAAAGATTAAATACGGTCCCTATTCCAAATATAAACTGATTGTTTAACAGTTGCTCATTTGAAAGTGTTCCGTTTTCGTATTTTGCAAAGGGTATGGAGAATTCAGTGAAGACTCCAAAACCATCGCTAAAGAAATAACGACCTCCTAAATGTCCACCAAACTGTCTAAGAGACAGATTAAGTCCTGGATAGATGTCCACTGCATCCCCAAGATTAAGAACACTCCCAATATTAGCATTGAACCTAGCTGTTAAATTAATTCGGTCGACAAAATCCGCATCAATATCCGCATTTAATCCCAAAACATAACCCGAGGAAAGACCTATTGAAAAATTTTCTCCCAAGCCCCGATCGTAAGTAGCCGATATTCCTGTGCCATTTGATTGAAAGCTAGCGCCTATTTGAAATTTTGAATCTCCCTTACCATCAAAAGCTTGTGCGTTCAAAGCGGTAACGCCAAAAAACAACACAACAAGCCAACTTAAATTTTTCATATGTATTAAATTATAATTAGTTTTTTAATAGAGGCAACGATATTATTTCACCATCACGTATGGAACAAATTATACCTTAGTTCTTTCTATTGATTTTCTGTTCTTCCAATCAATCCAGTTTTGACCCTTTAATTTTCGCATCAGCACATCAAACTGTCTCATTATAAAAATATTATATGCGGCATGGACAAAATTCTTCGGACTCCTGGCCAAAGCGCGCAGACTCATTGAAAACCCAGGCGTATTATACTTCATATAATGCCAATATCCCTCAGGCATATATAGGACTTCACCGTGCTTTAAAGTGGTGCTATAGCCGTTAGCTTTTTTTAACGCAGGCCATTTTTCCAAATCCGGATTTGAAAAGTCAATACTCTCGTGTGTAATAAGCGAATGAGGAACCTTATAAAGATATTTATTCTGCGATTGCGAAAAGAGAATACACTCCTTTTCACCTTCAAAATGAAAATGGAAAATATTAGCAAAATCAATATCGTAGTGCATAAAGGTATGGGAGTTCTCCCCACCAAAAAACAACATAGGTACTTGCCTTAATAAACGAATTCCAAAATCTGGATAGCTAAAATCCTTTTGTAGCACCGGGACTTCCTTTAAAACATTCCAAAGAAAAATACGAAACTTAGTAGGTTCCTTTTTTAACAAGTCCACATAGGCTGACATTTTCATAGTAGCATGTGGCTCATTGAATCCGTCTTCATGCTGCACTGGACGATCATCATAGAGCGGAACCATCTTTTCCCCAGCTACTTTCTTCATATAGTCTAGAGACCACTTTGAATGCGCTGCCCAGTTACCATCAAAGGCTTCTATAACAACAGGAATCTGTGGTTTTAAATAGGAGGCAACAAAATCTTGCTTAGAAATCGACTTTACCCTTGGAATTTCTACTAACTTCAATGTTGCATAGCTTTTTAGGAAACCCAAAGTTAGGCAACCTATAGAAAATAACGAATTTAAAAAGTAAATAATGTAGGTTTAGTCCGTCAATTTAGCCTTTTGTTTTGCCAGCTCGTTTCGTTCAATTTTATGTCCTGGTCTTGTCCATTTTGGCTTTTCACCCAAGGTTTGATATTCCGATTCCGAAGCTTCTACCGTTTTGGGCTGTGAAACTTTGGTAAATGGTTTTTGAGGATTAAGACCCAAAAGTTTGAACATTTCCATATCATCATTTACATCTGGGTTTGGTGTGGTCAATAATTTATCTCCGGCAAATATGGAATTTGCTCCGGCAAAGAAACACATAGCCTGTCCTTCCCTACTCATCTCTGTTCTTCCTGCCGAAAGCCTAACTTGAGTTTCTGGAAGCACGATACGTGTCGTTGCTACCATCCTAAGCATATCCCAGATAGCTATTGGTTCAATATCTTCCATAGGTGTACCTTCCACAGGTACCAAAGCATTAATAGGAGTAGATTCTGGTTGCGGACTTAAAGTAGAAAGTGCAACGAGCATACCAGCGCGATCTTCTAATTTTTCTCCCATTCCTATAATACCACCACTACAGACCGTAACGTTGGTCTTTCTAACATTCTCTATCGTGTCTAAGCGATCTTCAAAAGCACGCGTGGAAATCACATCTTTATAGTAGTCTTCTGAAGTGTCTAAATTATGGTTGTAGGCGTATAATCCAGCTTCCGCTAAGCGTTTGGCTTGGTTTTCTGTAATCATCCCCAAAGTACAACAGACCTCCATATCCAGTTTATTGATGGTCCGTACCATCTCTAACACTTGGTCAAACTCTGGACCGTCCTTTACATTTCGCCAAGCGGCTCCCATACATACTCTAGAGCTGCCTGATGCTTTTGCACGCAAAGCTTGAGCCTTTACATGAGGTACAGTCATTAAATCATTCCCTTCAATATCGGTATGGTAACGTGCTGCTTGCGGACAATAGCCGCAATCCTCCGGACAACCGCCTGTTTTTATAGAAAGTAAGGTAGATACCTGAACCGTATTAGGATCATGGTTTTTCCTATGGATAGTAGCTGCTTCATAAAGAAGCTCCATCAAAGGGGTATTGTAGATATCAAGAATTTCTTGTTTGGTCCAGTTGTGTCTTGCCTCGCTCATAAAATGTTTGCTTGTAACTAAGTTCAAAAATAGCTGAATTAGGGTACATATAATAATTTAACGAATTGAAATATACTTAGAATTTTATCGCCTAAACAGAAACGGAATTTCTAAAAAGAAATCTTAACCTCAGCTAGCGCTTTATTGTTTCTATAAAGCATAAATCTTTACAAAACAATCTTCATAAAAATATCTTGAAGCTCTTTTTCTGGATCTTCACATAATCCTGGGTGGGTTTTAGAGCTTTGGATAATCGTACTTCTCGTTGCAGTCAACCAACGAAACCTATCGGATAATTCTAGCTTTCCAATAGCCCCTCCTAATGGTGCTCCTACACAAATCAATTCCCATGCCTTTAGGTATTCTAATAAATTTTCTACTTTTATCTCGTCCGTAAACGCTTCTAAAAGCTTCTCATTTATTTTATACTTTACCTTAAGAAATTTTTTTTGCTTGGAGAAAAGTATGACCCCTACGTTAAAAAACTCTTCGCGTTCCACTTTAGGAACGACTCTGATAATGGCATATTCAAATGTACATCTATCTTGCATCCTCCGCTTCTTTAACCAGTACATCTATCTTAGCTAATTTTACCATAATAAAACGCACATACGCCGTCCTAATCTCTTGAGGCGACATGGTATCTGTTTCATTTATGAGCCAGTCCTCCGGTATATTGGATATAATCTCCATAATCCTCTTTTCATCCAATAGCTCTATTATTGCGATAGCCGCCTCTTGCAAATCAGTTGCCTGAGCTAATAGTACGTGATCTTTAATAAGTGGGAAAGTCCTTGTTAAATGGCTTTCCCAAGTTTCCCAATTGTGGTGAAAATAAAAACTTGCCCCGTTATCTATAATCCATAATTCTTCATTCCATTTTAACAGATTTGTATTTTTAGCTGTTCGGTCTATATTACTGATAATACTATCCAACAACACAACTTTAGACGCTGTTACACCATCTACTTTAGACGCTAAAGGTTCAAAAGTAATAGCACTTGACAAGAAATGTAATCCTAGATTTAGACCAATACTAAATTTAAGCAAATCCTGAATTTCCTCATCTGGTTCCGTTCTGCTAAACGAGTCGTCTAAGTTCATAAATACAAGCTCCGGAACTTTTAACCCCATTGAACGCGCAAGTTCTCCTCCAATAAATTCAGCTATAAGAGCCTTCTTTCCTTGACCTGCGCCCCGAAATTTTAACACATATAAGAATCCATCATCTGCTTTTACAATTGCAGGAAGCGAACCTCCTTCCCTTAAAGGTTTTATATATTGAACAACATCTACTGTACGGATTTCAATTTTATTCATGATATCTAATATACTAAAACTTAAAAGGCAATACTTCTAATGCTTGTGGATACTTATAAATTCTATGAAAAAGGCCAAAGAACAAAAGTTCAACGGCCTTTTTAATCATCCTACTTAATAAATCTACTCCTTCTTCTTCGTGGAAGTTGCTTTCTTAATATCTACGGATTCTTCTTCACTAGTAATATCTTTCCCTTTTAAATACTCCGGCAACTGCATACCGGCCATATTGAACATATCCTGCAATGGAGGAACCGACTTGTATAATCCTGAAATGAAGTTGGCGGTAGAATTTTTACCATCTTCGGTTTTCGCGCCTGAATCCCAGACTGTAACCTTATCAATCTTAATGTTTTTAATGGCTTCAGCTTGAGTTTTAACCAATTCTGGTAGCTTATCAGCCACCAATAATAATACAGCATCCTTGGGACTATCCCCCGCTGCTTGTACAATTTTATCCAAACCTTCGGCCTGCTTAGTCAAGACTTCTAGAATACCCTGCGCTTCTGCTTGTGCCTTAAACAAAATAGCATCTGCCTCCCCTTTTGCGATACGCCTGGTACGCTCTGCATCGGCTTCAGCATCTATCTCTACTTTCTTTTTGTCAATTTCTGCAGGCACCACAATGTCTGCCATTTGAGAACTCCGTACTTGCTCTGCTCTTGCTAATTCTGCATCGCGTTCAGCAGCATAAGACTCCTCCAGAGCCTTCGCTGTTTGTACTTTCTCTGATGCAATAGCAGTTCGCTCTGCTTCAGCTTCTCTTTGTCTTCTCAAAGAATCTGAATTGGCAACATTAATCTTGGCAATGTTTTCTCCTTCTACCGCTTTTGCGTTTGCAGCGGCCACTTGGGTACGTTCATCTTGTACTGCATTGGCCTCCCCTATTGATCCGTCCCTATTTTTTTCTGCAACTGATTTACGTGCTGCATTTATAGCATGTGCAGCAGCTTCTTTACCTAGTGCCTCAATATATCCGGACTCATCAACAATATCTGTAATGTTTACGTTGATTAACTTAAGTCCTACTTTCTTTAATTCCGATTCTACGCTTTGAGAAATATTGGTCAAAAACTTATCCCTGTCCGAGTTAATTTCTTCAATATCCATAGATGCTACAACCAAACGTAACTGACCAAAAATAATCTCTTGTGCTAACTCCTGAATTTCGTTTTGTCCTAATCCAAGTAAACGCTCTGCCGCATTTTGCATAATACCTGGCTCAGTAGATACACCTATGGTAAATCTTGAAGGTACATTTACACGTATATTTTGTTTACTTAAGGCGTTAACTAAGTTAACCTCAATGGAAATAGGCGTTAAATCCAAAAATTGATAATCCTGAATTACAGGCCAAATAAATGCCGCACCACCATGGATACATCTTGCCGAATTACCCCCTCCGACTTTACCATAAACAACCAAAATACGGTCAGACGGACACCTTTTATACCTTCTTATAAAGGAGATAATAATGATGAAAAAGAAAAGAATAGCGAAGCCAAAAGCCAATAAAGAGGCACCTCCACCAAGTTGTAATGGTAATAGCATAGGGTTATTTATTTAAAAGTTCAACAATTAATATTCCATTAGCGGTAATGTCCTTGACACGTACCACATTGCTTTGATTTAAATCATGCTCCTCATCGGTAAGTGCTTCTAACTCGCGCAGTGTTCCTTGTACTGTAATGCTTACTTTTCCTATTTTAGAACGGTTTGCACCAATAGTTAAGTACACTTCGCCTATTTGATTGAGCGCATTTTTAAGTTTTAAAGTACCACTACTTTGTAACTTTGCTAAATAATAAAACAATGCCGCCATTGCGGTCATCATTAGAAGTCCACATAGTACGGAAATAATTACAGTACCGGTTTTGGAAAGTCCACCATCTATACACGAAATTCCAGACCAGCCAAATATGGTCAAAAAACCAATTAAGTTCTTAAATGATAAAAATTGAAAACCTATCCCGGTATCACCTTCTATCTCCACATCCACATCTCCACCTAGTTCATCTGCTTCACCACCCAATAGGGTCATAACGATTAGAACTACGAATATGGTGGATGAAATGAGCGCGACAACCCAATAAATTTTTTCAAAAAGCGATAAAGTTTCGAACCATTGCTCCATATCAATTAGGTTTAGTTGGCAACTTGAAAGATACTATTTTATAGTATTACGGTTAACATTTAAAACACCCGAACAGAATAAAATGTTGAGATTACAGCTAAACAGGCGCTTCAAGCAAAATACTTACCGCGTTCCCTCCAAACCCTACTGCGTTCACCAGTACTTTGTTTATTCTTTTAGGCGGATGTTGAAGTTTAATAAATGGAACGGCAACCACTTTTTGGTGTTGTAGCATTAAGACTGCCAATTCCATATTTAACATGCCAGACGCTCCAAACGTGTGACCCACTTTCCATTTATTAGTAGTTAAAAAGGGCGTTTTGTTACAGAAAATTTTTTTTATTGCGCGATACTCAGTCTCATCTCCCCTTATAGTTCCAGGGGCATGCATTACAATAACATCTACCTCGTCAGGTGAGTTAGGACCCAGAGCCATTGACATAGAGCGTTGAAAACATACAGCATCTGTAGAAATGGAAACATTATGTACGAGCAGCTCCGTAGCGTAACCCACACCAATAATCATAGCTAAAGCATTAGGTACAGATCCCGTCTCTAAGCATGCCATGGCAGCTCCCTCTCCCAAAATCATAGTATTTTCGGTCTTTTTTGGGTCTAGGGCAAGACATGGGTAGCTTTCGCCCAGCCTATTTTGAGCGTAGATTTTTAAGGCGTGCATCTGGGCGATGGTAAAGGAGGTCAAAGGTGCCTCGCTTCCGCCCACCAAAAATTTATCGGCCATACCGCTTAGTAACCATGCAATACCGTTCAAAACTGAATGTAATGCTGTGGAACAGGTAATAGAATGTGATATTTCTGGCCCTTGGGTTTGTAAATCGTGCGCTACCCAAGAAGAAATATTCCCCAGTGTAGTTGTGGGCGAAGCTAGCGTCGCTGTCTTTTTATCTTGCAAAAACTCTTTATGATATTTTTCAAATAAGGAGGTGGCCCCGCGAGAGGACCCAATATTGATTCCGAAATTGTCGGCAGGTTGCCAACCAGCGATACATATTGCATTTCTAGCTGAATGTATAGCAAACAGAACACTATCATCCAGTTTTTTATATTTCGTGTCTGATGTCCTTA
>JBLHNI010000149.1:0-8175 GCA_047650615.1 Maribacter sp. | reverse complement strand
CGAATGGTGGAAGAATTCAAATAAATACTGGCCAACTTCGGTTCAATAATTTAGATAATAGAATTATTGAAAGGACTTTGGATTTGTCAACCGCAATATCTGCAACATTGACTTTTAATTATACCCTGGTCAGCGGTAACGAGTCTATAGCATTACAATTACATGACGGTTCAAGCTACACAACGGTACAAACCTTGAGCGTCTCAACCACTGTTAATTATGATTTGAACCCGGCTCAACTTACGAGTAGTGCTGGTATTCGCTTTATTTCTGCAAGTGGAAGATGGAGCTTTTCTGAGACTGCAACTATCGATAATATTCTTTTCACCGTTCAATTTCCAGATGATCCGCCAGTCATAACCGCTGTAGGAAATCAAATCTATTGCCCCAATGGGTCATTGCCCATTGCGACATCAATAAGCATAACAGATCCAGACGACACATCTACTTCAGCCGCTTATATTCAGATATCCAATGGGTATGTAAATGGTGAAGACCTATTATCCTTAACGGGAAGCCATCCAAACATTACCGCAAGTTGGGATGTGGTACAGGGCAAATTAACACTGCAAGGCCCTACTACATACACCGAGTTTGAGGCTGCCGTTTTAGCAACTGAATTTTCTAGTAGTTCACCAAAACCGTCAGGTAGTAGGCAGTTTTCAATTACCGTTGGCGAAGCTAATTTTTTGCCCGTAACCCAGAATTATTACGAGTTCGTTTCTGATCCTGGAATTTCATGGACCGCAGCGGAAACTGCAGCAGCTTCAAGAACTTATTTTGGATTACAAGGGTATTTGGTAACACTCACCTCACAAGAAGAAGCAGATTTCTCTGGAGCACAGACCAGTGGCTTTGGTTGGATAGGTGCTACAGATGTAGCCGTTGAAGGCGAATGGCGTTGGGTTACCGGACCAGAGGCAGGTATTCAATTTTGGCAAGGTCTCGCCAATGGTACCGAGTTGACTTTTGCTAATTGGAACGGGGGTGAACCCAATAATGCAGGTGGTGAAGATTATGCCCATATTGCTGCCGCTTCGGTAATTAATGGTGTTGCCCCATTGGGTGCTTGGAATGATTTACCTAATAATGGCGGTGGCGGTGCTTATGCTTCTCAAGGATATGTGGTAGAATACGGAGGAATGCCTGGTGACCCGGTTCTGAATATTTCCGCTATTACCAGTTTAGCAATCAGTAGTTGTACCGTAATTACAAACAAAAGAATTACCTACAGGGTAAAACAAAACTAAATTCAGGTTGAAGTTTAATTAGATTTGAGACAGGCGATTTGAGACTTTAGATTTGAGACATCATAAGAAACTAACTTAATTTTTTTGTTACGTTTTAGAGATGGTGGGCAGTCTTTTTTAGTCCCACGTCTTATATCATTGCGTCCTAAGTCCTTTTATGCTAAGCTATTTTTTAAAGAGATACTAGCGCATATCACCTATAAATTTTATAAACCAGCCACAGCCGCTTCTGCACAACGTTCCCCATCCATGGCAGCGGATACGATGCCTCCTGCATAGCCACCGCCTTCCCCACAAGGAAAAAGTCCTTTTATCTGTGGATGCTCTAGTTGTTCGTTTCTGGGAATGGTTACTGGTGATGAAGTACGGGATTCTACTCCTACAATATTTGCTTCCGAAGTATAATAACCATGCATTTTTTTTCCGAATTCTGCAAAGCCTTGTCGCAACCTACTGCCTATCAATTTAGGTAGTAAAGAGTGCATTGGTACGGAATTGAGACCAGGCTGGTAGCTGGTTGGGTTAAGGTCACTAGAAAGGATGCCTGCTACAAAATCGGTCATTCGTTGTGCTGGTGCAGTTTGTGTTCTTCCTCCTGAAGTAAAAGCCAATCGTTCTAAACTCTTCTGGTATTCTAGACCTTTTAACGATCCAAATTTATCGAACTTAGGAATATCCTCGTCCACGTTTATTTCTACCACAATACCCGAATTGGCGTATAGGTTATTTCTTTTGGAGGGCGACATGCCGTTTACCACCACTTCCCCTGGAGCTGTAGCAGCAGGAACTATGAATCCGCCCGGACACATGCAAAAGGAATATACGCCTCTATTTTTTACCTGATGCACTAAGCTATAAGCTGCTGCCGGCAGTAAGGCATCGCGATCCCCGGAGCAATGGTACTGAATAGAATCGATGATGTGTTGTGGATGTTCTACCCGAACACCCATGGCAAACGATTTTGCTTTTAAGGCAATGTCCTTCTTGTGGAGTAACTCAAAAATATCACGGGCGGAGTGTCCCGTCGCCAAGATAATCCGTTGTGTTTCCATTTCTTTAGTGTCATCCAATACAATGGATTTCAATTGGTTGTTAGCAATGATGAAATCGGTTACTTTAGTATTAAAATGAACTTCGCCACCATGTGCTATAATAGCCTCGCGAATATTCTGAACGATTTTTGGAAGTTTGTTGGTGCCAATGTGTGGGTGTGCATCCACAAGTATTTGTTCGGTCGCGCCATGGTGTACCAAACTCTCAAAAACACGACGCACATCGCCCCGTTTTAGGCTTCTGGTGTATAATTTCCCGTCTGAATAGGTTCCGGCGCCACCTTCCCCAAAACAGTAGTTACTTTCTCCGTTTACAACATGGTCTTGATTAATAGCCTTGAGGTCACGTCTGCGTTCCTTTACATCTTTACCTCGTTCCAAAACAATAGGCTTATACCCTAATTCCAAACAGCGAAGCGCTGCCCACATTCCTGCAGGACCAAATCCGATAATATGAACCGGTTTGGCATTGGAAACGTTCTTGTAATCAAAGGTGTAGCTTTCTTTTGGAGCATTTTCTCCAATAAAAACAGCTAATTTGTAGTTGAAAACGATTTCTGGTTTTCTGGCATCAATCGATTTACGAAGTATTTTTAAGGTAAATGGCTGGTCTCCCAATCCTAAAAATTGGGCAGTTCTTTTTTTAAGGCTCCCTTCTTGGGCTTCCTCTTGTAATGATAATCGTAACTGAAGGTTTTTAATCACGGTACAAAATTACCGCAATTCGGTCTTTAAAATCAACAACTCGGTGCTTCTTTTTTCGGTTTCCTGCATCCTAACCTCAAATTTGGCTTCAGTAAGCTATAAAAAACGACAATAATGAAAAAACTTATTTTGATTTTAGTCTTAGTGATAACTACTACCGCAATCGCACAAGACGCCTACAGTAAAGGAATGCAAGCGGCCTTTTTGCATTGGAAGGAAGGCAATAGTACCGAAGCCTCCAATATATTTGAACGGATTAGCGCTGCCGAATTGAATAATTGGTTGCCCTATTACTATGTGGCCCAAATAAATACGATAGCTTCTTTTGGGGAGCAGGACGCTAAAAAACTAAAGCAGCAGCTGAACAAGGCGCAAGAGTTTGTAGATTTAGCAAAGGTCATTTCGCCTAATAACCCAGAAATTATAGTCCTTCAGGCTATGGTACATACCGCATGGATAGCTTTTGACGGCGCGGCTTATGGGATGACGCTTTCTGGAAAGGTAGCGGTACTCTATGCAAAAGCACTTCAATTGGCTCCGAAAAATCCTAGGGTGGTATTTTCAAAAGCGGAATGGGATATGGGCTCAGCCAAGTATTTTGGTAAGGATACGGCACCCTATTGTGCTGATGTGGTACACTCGTTGGAACTTTTTGCTACCTTTAAACTAGAAAGTGAGCTACATCCTAATTGGGGTAAAGAAAGGGCAGAGGAGATAGTAAAAAACTGTAATTAATGAGTTGGAATAGATTCTTTAAAGAACTTTTTAGAGCATTTCTCGTAGGAACGTTAATATATGCAGGTTTTATTGCATATTATTATTTTACGGATGCTACTAAGGCAGACTATATCATAGATAATTTTTGGCGAAAGTATTATGAAAATATGATATTTTCTATAATACTCTATATGGTAAATGCCCTTTGGTTTATTTATCTTTTAAATAAATTTGATTTTTTTATTTATACCCTAAGACGAATGACAATTGCCATCACCGGTAATATAGTGGTCTCTTGTATAGGTGTTTTTATATGTAGATCAATTTTATTTATTGGGCTTTATGATAGTAGCATAATTCAATTTTTAACAACCGAAACATGGGATTCATACGTCCAACCCATGGTATTTGCCTTAGGGATTTCCTTAATTTTTTATGCTATTTGGTACGGTAAATACAAGCAAGAGAGTAAGGTGAAAGAGCAAAAAGTAATTGCTAGTACGGCATCGGCTAAGTTTGATGCCCTAAAAAACCAACTGGACCCACACTTTCTTTTTAATAGTCTTAATGTGCTTACGAGCTTAATAGATGAAGACCCCTATCAAGCACAAAAGTTTACGACCTCACTTTCTAAGGTATACAGGTATGTGCTGGAGCAAAAGAACAAAGACTTGGTGTCCGTTGATGAGGAACTGCAATTCGCAAAAACCTATGTTCGGCTGTTAAAAATGCGTTTTGAGGATAGTATAATTTTTGATGTGCCAGATGCGGCAAAAAATCTCGAAGCTAAAATTGTTCCTTTGTCCTTGCAGTTGTTATTGGAGAATGCTGTAAAACACAATATCGTAACGTCTAAAAAGCCCTTGCATATTAAGGTGGAGGAAATCGATGATATGCTGGTAGTCAGTAATAACCTCCAAGAAAAACAAGTGATAAATAAGAGCACCGGTGTTGGCTTGCAAAATATAACACAACGTTATGACATTCTGACGGACAGAGAAGTAGGTATAAAAAAGACAAGCGACCACTTTAAGGTGTATTTACCTATGCTTTCCAAAAAAGTATCGGTGGTAGAAACGCAAGAGTCACATATAGAGGATAAGCGCTATGAGAAGGCCAAAGAGCGTGTACAAGCTATTAAGGGTTTCTATGGAAATTTGGCTTCCTATGTTATCGTCATACCTATATTGGTTTTCATTAATTGGCGTACCACTAGTTTTCCTTGGGCCATTTTCCCGGCGCTAGGTTGGGGTTTTGGTTTGTTAGGGCACGGGCTGCAAGCCTTTGGTTACAACCCTCTTTTTGGAAGGTCTTGGGAAGAACGGAAGCTTAAAGAATATATGGATGACGATGGCTTTTAGCATTAGTTCTTGCTTTATGGTTTTGGAGATAGGTCCAAAGCAACAACTCAGTCTTAAAAAATTACAATTGGGCATTTCATTTTTTAACTCACAAGCTTTAATTCGCAAATTTGAGGTAAGAAGAAGGATTAAAAGAAAAACCTAAAAGAAGCAAAAATGGAAAATCAAGATGTAAGTGCCAACAGCAAGTATCTAAGAGCAAAAGAAAAAGTAGAAGCTATAAAGGGATTTTATGGGAATCTTTTGGCATATAGTATCGTAATCCCAATACTGGCCTTTATAAATTATAATACCACAAGTTTTGCATGGTTTTTATTCCCAGCACTAGGGTGGGGTTTTGGACTTACAATGCACGGATTTGGTGCATACGGGTATAATCCTTTGTTTGGGAAAGACTGGGAAGAGCGAAAAATTAATGAGTTTATGGAAAATTCATAATTATTTAGAATAATAGGATGCAAAACACGGAACAAAAAAATAAATATTCAAGAGCAAGGGATAGGGTAGCCACACTTAAAAAATTCTATGCTAAGATCATGTCAGGTTTAATTGCAATTGGAATTACAGGAGGTATAAATTATTACTTTAACGAGTGGGAATATCCATGGTTTTTATGGGTAGTCTTTGGGGTAAGTATCGGTATATTCTTTAGGGCGATTAAAATTTTCAACCTGAACCCTTTTATGGGAAAGGATTGGGAAGATCGCAAGATTCGGGAATTTATTAAAAAAGATGAAAATCAGGAAAGATGGAACTAAAAGAAATGAACAAAACAGATAAGATGATCCGTGCTAAAAAACTAGTAGAAGAGCTAAAAGGCTTTTACATACACCTTCTAGTTTATATACTGGTAAACATCTTTATTAGTGCAGTAACTATTATTGCTAGGGTGAATGGTGGAGAAAGTCTTGGAGAGGCATTCTTTAGTTTTGCTTCTTTTACTACAGCTATTTTTTGGGGTATTGGTCTTGCGTTCCACGCGGCCAAAGTATATAATTTTAGTCCATTTTTTAGCAAGGATTGGGAAGAGAGCCAAATTCAAAAATATATTGAAAAGGATAAACGTGAAGAAGAGAAATATAAATAATTTAAAAGTTGAACCAACTTAAAGCATAACAGTATGAAAACTATGAAACTTTCCAACTACGAAAGAACGCAACTAAAAGTAAACTCCATCCGTGGTTTTTATAACCATGCAACGGTTTTCGTGATTGTAAATATCTTACTATACCTGTTGCGAGATAAATTCAGCATTATACTATTGAACCAAGATGCACTCGGTAACCATAATTTCCTGGAATGGATAAACTGGAACGTATTTGGTACTACAATTATTTGGGGTATCGTACTTACTGTGCATGGTATAAAGGTACTTGGTAATTTTTCTTTGTTCAAACAGGAATGGGAGAAACGCCAAATTCAAAAATATATGGACGAAAGTACCGACTAAAGACGAATTACAGATAGATACGACAACCAAACAATATCAAATAATGAGAACGATAATCATAGAAGACGAAAAGCCAGCGGCTAGGAGGTTAAATAGAATGTTGAACGAATTGAATGTAGAAGTATCTACTATGCTACATTCTGTAGAGGAAGCAATTGAATGGTTTCAAAATAATGATCATCCGGATTTGATTTTTTTGGATATTCAACTTTCTGATGGACTCTCCTTTGAAATTTTTGATGTTGTAGAAGTGCATAGTGCTATTATTTTTACCACTGCTTTTGACGAATATGCGTTACAAGCTTTTAAGTTGAATAGCATTGATTATTTATTAAAGCCGATAGACGACGAAGAATTAGAAAGAGCGGTCCAAAAATTTAAGTCGCGATTTAACGTAGACTCAAAGTCTCAAAAATTAGCGCTCGATTTTGAGGACATTAAAAAGTTATTGACCAATCCTTTAGAACGGGAATACAAAAAAAGATTTACCGCTAGAGTAGGGCAGCATCTTAAAATAATAAATGCCGATGAGGTGGAGTGTTTTTATAGTGAGAACAAGGGTACCTATGCCGCAACATTAGATGGTAGGAATTACCTGCTAGATACTACTTTGGAAAACTTGGAAAATGAGTTAGAACCAAAAATTTTCTTTCGCACCAGTAGAAAATTCTATGTGAATATCAATCACATAAAAGATATCGTTTCATATACAAATTCAAGACTTCGAATTAAGCTGAATAAATTTTCGGAGCAAGAAATAATAGTAAGTAGGGAGCGCGTAAAAGACTTTAAGTTGTGGTTGGAATAAAATAGGATAAAATACTGATTATAAAATAATTATCTATAGTAATAGATTTTATCTATTGCTATAAAACTAATTTTTTTCTTCGCTTTTTTCTACTCGGTTTTCATCAAAGGAAGAGGGTAATAATTTAGGTACAAGTTTAATGAAAATGGGTAGTAAAACAGCACCGCCTGGTAGAATAAAAATGGCCAAAGACGGGATGCTTTTAAAAATATCTATAAGTTGATTCTGTACTTTTTTCTTCTCCTCTTTTGTTAAATCACGTAGTGTAGATTTGGTTAAAAGGGCAACGAGTTCTGCACTCTCCGATAGCTCTTTTTGAAGCCGTTTGCTGTTTCTTAAAATAAGTTTGTTGACCACTTTACTCATGCTATCATAGAACTGCATCGCAAGATTATTGTCTTTTAGAAAAGGAACTATCTTGGCATTTTTTTTAAAAAATTCGGCCACATCTTCTAGCGATGTTGCGATGGTTTCAGTGCTACAATCCATATCCTTTCCGATACCAAAAATGAATTCCGACTCTTTATAATCCAAGGAATGGTCTTCCCAAACAGTAAGGCAAGCCATGTCCAATAAATAGGCATTTTCGCAATTAGGACGTTTTTTTAACAATAGTTCCCTGTAGGAGCCATCAAAGGATTGCGTATCTGGATTAATGAACGTAAGGCTTGAACCAAAAAGCTCCGCTAGTTTTTCGTCCTTTTTGTTTTTTTCTTTTGAGTTTAACGCATGATAGGTAACATGTATAGCTAAATATTCTAAGTTGTAGGCATAGGTTTTTATCCCAACGGAATCGCTCAAATACCGTTTAAAAAGTAAAACATCAATAAAT
>JBLHNI010000148.1:0-8269 GCA_047650615.1 Maribacter sp. | reverse complement strand
TTTTAATTCCTACCTGGCGCATTTGTTGTAGTTCTACTTGGTAGTCTTTTTTATCCAATTCCAAGTCGCCCGTATAAAGTGATGTTTTTCGTTTTATCCTTCCCTGCATGTCCTGTAAGCGCACGATCGTATCGTTGCGTCTAAGAAGTGCCCTGATAAAAAAGGTTTCGGTATGGGGTGTCAAAAGATAATTACTGGTAATGGAATCCTTTATACGTTGGAGGATGGTCTTTGCATTGGTAACGACTACTTCATCCAGATTAACGGTGTTTTTTTGCAAATACATCGTATCCTTTAAAGCACTATACGTAGTTTTTAGTTTTTCATATCCCGGACTGTAAAAGAAAACCGAGTCCAATTGGGAGGAAAATTGGAATCTACCATCGGCATTGGTTATGGTGTGGTCTTTACTGTTGAAAACGGAAACGAATTCTAGCGGTTCCATATCATCAGCAGCCACCACAATGCCTGAATATGATTGTTGGCCGTAACAGCCAAATACGCTGAAAATAAAAAGCAAGAATAGGTTTTTAGTCATCCCCAGTTTTAAAACACCAAATCTGAATTAAGACATATAAAGATAACTATAAACTTTTCTAAACCTCGTTCAGTGTTCGTGCTATTTTACAGGAAAGCCGATTAAGTTTCAGTCCACCGTTACTCCAGTAAAATAGAGTTTAAAATGACCATCAGGTCTTTTATGTATCGTAGCAATGTTAAGTCCGTTAAAATCTTGATAGGCCTCCCAACTAGTCACCATATTAGGTTCTTCTTGATTTCCCTTTCTAAAGGCCCATTCCTTTATCACCATATCGTCTTCAAAGTAAAAATCATAAGCGTCACCTGGCGTATAGCCACCTTCACTACCATAAACGATAGTTAGTTTCTGCATATCCTTTAGTGCCATGGGCGCCATTGCCGAGGTTTGATGGGTATAGGTGTAACTGTCTTTATCCCACACCAATTGGTAGGGCGCCAATAACCAGAATTTATCGTTAATAAAGCTTGCATCCGTTTTAGCAAGAACCGTATCTATCGCTTTTCTGTTATACGAAATGGTATCTTCCCGAGTTGTAAAAATAACAGCATTACTTTTTGTTACCCAAGACCAACTCCGTTCAAAGTGGGACGAATCTCTGTCTAGGTTAAATGTAAAGTTAATTTTGTTGACTTTTTTCCAATTGGCGAAACCGTTAGCGGCTGCAATTTGTTCTGGGATGGTAAGTTCTGTAAGAGGAGTGTCAACTTTTTCTACGGCTGTTTTTTGTTGCTCCTTACAACTAAAAAGTAGGGTCAATATAAGGAGTACTAAAATTAAAATATTGTTCATAATTGCGCTAATTTTAGGTAAATATATTGATTGCTGATTCTTTCTCCTACTTTTGTCTGCTTCTAAAACAAACTGAGAGTGACCTTTTTAAGAAAACTGTGTCTTATCATCGTAAGTAACCAATTCAAAACTAAATTGGATTCCGATGACCCGTATAAAGACATTTCCGACGAGGAGCTTGTTAAGAAAATAGTAGCAAAAAAGGATTCCATGATGTTCGGAGTGCTTTATGACCGCTATTCCAAAATGGTATATAATAAATGTTACGGTTTTGCTAAATCACAAAAAGAGGCGGAAGATTTGACCCAAGACATTTTTTTGATGATTTTTGTTAAATTGGGTTCGTTCAAGGGAAAATCGAAGTTTTCGACCTGGTTGTATTCCTTTACCTATAATTTTTGTGTTAATTATGTAAACAGGGACAAAGGTAGAAAGATAAGTGATAAGGCCAATAATATAGAGGATACGGAATATGCGTTTTCCGTTGAGGTTACGGATGAGCGTTTACTTGACCTGCAGGTTGAAAAATTAAAGAACGCCTTGGAGCTCATTGATCCTGAGGATAAGACCTTGTTGCTGCTCAAGTACCAGGATGGTGTTTCTATTAAGGAACTGGAAACTATTATGGAATTAGGCAGTAGTGCGGTAAAAATGAGACTAAAAAGAGCGAAAGCTAGAGTAATAGAAACCTATAATTCATTACCCTAAATGTTAGAAAAAAATAAAAATCCATTTAAGGAAATACAGGGAGATCTAAAGAATGTTCCACCGGAGTTGCGCCAAAAGGTGATGAACGATGTGGCTATGGCAAAGCTTATCATGGAAATGGCTACCTTGTTTACCACAGATTATGCCTCTCTAATTACCAGACTTTTAAAAACCTCTAATAAATAGTTATTAAATGAAAACTTTTAGTGAATTACAGGATACCCTTTTGGAGAGTTTTGGCGGATTGCTAGCATCCACGACCCAGATGGTGCCCCTAATAATACTTGGATTAATTGGGTTGCTTATTGCATGGTTGTTGATAAAGCTGGTGCTTTTTATACTTAAAAGGATGCTGAAAGCCGCCAAAATAGATGTGCTCTCCCAAAAAGTGGCCGACTCAAAGTTGTTCGGGGATAAACAATTGTCAATAGACCTGTTAAAATTGATTTTGAATACGGTAAAAGTATTGTTGATTTTACTATTTACGGTCGTATTGTCTCAAATTTTAGGATTGAAAGCTATTTCTGATGCTATTTATTCTCTTTTTCGGTACCTACCTACCTTAATAAGCGCCTTACTTATTCTTATAGGAGGTCTTTACCTGGCAACAGTTGTTAAAAAGGCGGTAACCAAGTTAATGGAATCTTTAGGTGTAGGAGGAATAAAAATGGTTAGCAGTGCTCTTTTTTATCTTATAACGTTCTTTGTATCCATTACGGCACTGAACCAGGCTGGGGTCGATACAGAAATTATTACAAGTAATTTCAGTCTTGTTTTAGCGGCCTTCTTACTGGCTTTTTCTCTAGCCCTTGGATTAGGGTCCAAAGAAATTGTAGGGGATTTGCTAAGGACATTTTATACTAGAAAAATATACCAGGTAGGGGATAGTATTAGATTAAAGGATATAGAAGGCCGTATTGAGGCTATAGACCATATTTCTATGGTCGTAAAAACCAAAAAGGGTAAAATCGTAGTGCCGATTAAAAAAATAACAGAGAATACAGTAGCGTTGGATGACTGATGTTATTTCTAAAACCTTGGACAAGAGACTATTTCTTTATCAATAATTTCACTAATTTTGATAGTCATAAACAAAATTGAATATGAGTGCGAAAAAAGGAAAGATACAAGAAGCTATCGACGAAAAAATGTTGGAGGAAAGAAAGGTCTTTCTTTGGGGCATGGTAGATGACGACTCCGCAAAACATGTGATAGATAGACTACTGTACTTAGATATGCAGAATAATAAAGAGATTCAGTTATATATCAATAGTCCAGGTGGGTACGTTACATCAGGTTTTGCTATGTACGATACCATCAAAGGGCTAAAAAGTCCCGTTTCAACTATTTGTACTGGTTTGGCCGCTTCCATGGGGTCCATTCTTTTATCCGTAGGTAAAAAAGGGAGGCGTTTTATACAACCACACGCTCAAGTAATGATTCACCAACCAAGTGGTGGAGCAAGAGGTCAGGCTTCTAATATAGAAATACAAGCAAAAGAAATCATAAAGACCAAAGAATTAAGTGCTCAGATTTTGGCCGATAATTGTGGTCAAAAATTTGAAAAAGTCTTAAAGGATTTTGATAGAGATTTTTGGATGAATGCCGAAGAATCTATTGCTTACGGTATAGTTGACGGTATATTGGAATAACTATCCAAGATGGTATTGAAAAAAAAGTCCCTATCACTTATATGAAGGGGACTTTTTTAAGAACCTAACCTAGTATAAATCTTATTTAGCAGCTAAGGGTAAAGGTCTTTTTTTAATTTGAACTATCGGGAACTCTGTTCTTCTGTTTAATTCTAATTCTTCAGCAGAGCAATCCTTTTTGTTGGTGCATTTGTTAATAGGCATTCTTTTGCCAAAACCTTTGTAGGATATTATTCTGTCCTTAGAAACACCGTTTGCAATTAAATAATTGTACGTAGACTTTGCTCTTCTTTGAGACAGTTCGTCATTATAGGCATCACTTCCTACGGGATCGGTATGTGCTTCTAACTTTATGGTCATATCCTTGTACTTTTGCGTCATTACCCTTATGACTTTATCCAATTCTAGAGCAGCATCTGGTCGTATATCACTACTGTTGAAATCAAAATAAATCTTTTTTAAATTGGCCAGTAGTTTAAGATCTAACACGGGTTCTAGAACAATATCCTGGCGTATCAGTTTTTGAGATGTTGGTGTGTTAGAGGTGTTGAAATATACATTTTTATGTGGGTGGGTTTTTCTAACCGCCTCGAACATATACGTTGTCTTTCTATTGATAGGGAATCTATAGTAACCCTTTTGATCGGTTATCGTCTGAGCTACTAATGTATTGGTTTTTTGATTAAATAGTTTTACTTGGACACTATCAAGTGGTTGCTGGTTTACGCCGTCTGTGACGAACCCTTCCACATCTAATGCTGGAGTAAATTTGAAGCTATAGATATCATCACTGCCCATTCCTCCTTCACGATTTGAGCTAACATAACCATCAATACCATTAGAAAAGCCATAGTAGGCAAAATCATCGGCAGAACTGTTCATTGGAGTACCAAGATTAATAATATCTACTATTTCATCTTCAGCATTGGAAATTGAAGAGAACACATCCAATTGCCCAAAACCGACATGGCCATCCGAACTGAAAAATAATTTTCCCTCATCGTTAATGAAAGGAAACATTTCGTTCCCTTCAGTATTTACGATAGGTCCTGCATTAATGGGAGCACCAACACCACCTCTTTCATGTATTTCTGAATAGTAAATATCCGTACCTCCAAAACCTCCCGGTCTATCCGAAGTAAAATATAGTCTTTTTCTATCAGGTGATACGGACGGATGGCCAGTTGAATAGTAATCGCTATTAATACGTAAAGTTCTATTTTCAGTCCATTCACCATCCACCTGTATGGCACTATAGATCTTTAAATTAATTTCATTTAAAGCTCCATAACTCTCTTTTTTTTCAAAGAAATTATTCCTAGTGAAATATATGATAGTATCATTTTTGTAATCTGTTGAAAATACTAGGGAACTTTCATGATATTTAGTGTTTACGTTTCCCTTAAGTCTTTTCGGTACTGCATACGGGTTATCTTGCGGCACCACAAAAATGTCCAACCAAGGTTCTTCGTTCCATCCATACGTGTCACCGGTCACATCATCTATTCTAGAAGAGGATGCAAAATATAAATCCCCTCCTCTGGAAAAAGTTCCAAAATCACTCTCTTTAGAGTTAAAAGAAACAGGCTCCACTTCGTAGCGTTGTCTGCTATTAAAAACAACAGAAGCAAGATTTCCGTCTTTAAGAAATCGTTTTAATCTAGAATCGTTTTTATTAAATTTTTTATACTTTTTTAACCATTTTTCAGATTCGTCATGGTCCCCATTACTGTAAAGGGCCATTGCATATTTAAAATAGTAATCTGTTGGCAGGGTTGCATTGTTGATTACAGCTTTGAAATATGGAATAGATTTTTTATAATCTCTAATCAAAAGGTAGCACTCTGCTAATTGTTGTTGAGCATACTCTATGTTCAAGTCACCTTCTATCATTTTTTCGTACTCGGTAATCGCCTTGATGTAAGAAAATTTACTGAAATAGTAATCTCCTTTTTTCTGTGCACCGTATTGTGCAATAGTTAGTTGGCAGGCAAAAAGAAAAGCTACCAGTAAAATTAAGTTCTTAATACATTTCATAATGCAGGTTTTTATTGTTTTTCTGGGACTATATTTGTTTGGTTTATTGGTTTAGAAATACCTAGGTGACTTTACGGGACCTCTTTCTCTCTTTAGTACTTCATAGATTAAAATAATTTCGTGCGTTCCTCCGGTATAAGGCTTAATAGTAGAAGTAGGCAAGTCATAAGCATAGCCTATTCTGATGTCCTTAGAAATCTGGTAATCCATAAAAGCTCCGAAATTCGAGGCATCATTTACGCGGTAAGAAGCGCCTATCCAAAACTTTTCGTTAAAAAGAAAGTTCGCCGTAAAATCATACGTAGCAGGAGCACCATTGGTAAATTTTGAAATCATCGTAGGTTTAAATTTTGCGTTTTCAGATATATCCAATACTAAACCACCGATAGCGTAGTAGCTATTTCTTTCTATAGCTTGAAACTCGCCATTATTTAAATCCGTATTTAATATTCTAGGCGAGGAAATACCTGCATACCATCTATTTGAACCTATAAAAAAACCAGCTCCGAAATTAGGATTCCAGCTATTAAAGTCGGCGTTAAAAAACGTGTCATTTGGATCGGGGTTCTCCAGATTATAGCTGGTAAAACCAGCTTTTAATCCAAAAGACATTTTAACTTGTTCGCTTACAGGTACAGAATAGGAAAAATCTCCATACACATAATTTGTAGTTTCAAAACCTAAACGGTCATTAATGTATGATATACCTAGACCAATTCTTTCATTCTTTAAAGGGGCGTGTATGGAAAACGTACTTGTTCTAGGGTTTCCCTCTAATCCAGCCCACTGATTTCTGTGGAGAATAGTAGCATTTAATGTTTCTCTGCTTCCGGCATATGCTGGGTTTACAGAAATCGTATTAAACATGTACTGTGTAAATTGTGGTAGCTGTTGTGCGGACATGGCGGAACCTGAGAGAAGTGTAATGACTAACATTACCTTTTTTAAGTTATTCATGGTTTTGAGGTTAAATTCTGTACTAGCCGATACCGAAGTATCACAAATAGGTTAATTATAAATCAAATGTAGAACTAAGACTTGGTAACCAATAATTTAGACGTTTAAGACCTATCAATATTCGTTTTCTGGCCTTTATTTCGTTTAACTGTATTTTTTTATAGTTCTATGTAAAGTGTATTATAATATTCTAAATATCAGAGTTTTATAGTTTATCATTCGGCCCCCAGATAAATATATCCATTTAACTGTTTGAAGTCTCCTCCAACAACATTAATAAGATAGTAGTAGGTGCCTGTTGGGAGGTAGCTTGAATTTCCTACAGAATTATTGGGAGCATAACCACCCCAATCATTTCTATAATTTTTAGCTTCGTAGACCATGTTTCCCCATCTGTTGAATATCATAACATCAAAAGTATAATCACAATATTCTGTTCCTTTGATTTCGAACATATCATTAACGCCATCGCCATTTGCGGTAACAGCCTTGCTCACTTCAATTTCTTCTATACCACAAGGGACGCAGTCTCTATTTACTATAACTGTAAAGTCTACATAGTATTTACATATGCCGCCCGCAGAGGTGTACGCTATCTTATATTCACCCAGTTCTAAATTAGCAGGGTCAAACAAACTGCCTGTTATGGCTACATTGCCCACGGTTACCTCGAATTCTCCTTCGGTGTCAAAGCCTTCAGGTAGAAAGTTAATAAGGTCTATTAATTCGTCTTCTACACAAATGTCTATAATAACTTCTTGTAATTGAGGCTGCAGTACAAATACAATCTGTTCAAAAGAGGCGGTATTACCGCAAACATCAGTTACGTCCCAGATACGAATAATCATGAAATCTCCTGATAAACCTATTGAATTTTGGGTTTCTTCAGTAAATACACTAACATAATCTCCGCAGCCGCCTGTAAAAGTTAATACAGGGACTTCTGGAATTTCATCCCCACAAAGAATGGTTATTTCCTCTTCATAAGAATCAGCAGTAATTGGTCCCGTCGGTAGTATTGTTATCACTTGTGTATGATCTACCCTGTTTCCTGCACAATCGTTAGCTGTCCAGGTACGTGTTATGGTATATCCTGTAGCACAGTTTTCATCGTTTGTAGTTACTTCTTCAAAAGTTACTTCAACATCTGATTCACAAGAATCTGAGGCTGTAAGTATAGCACTATCCGGTACTTCGTTACAAGCAACTGTCATATCAGCAGGCAATGCTTCAACAAAGGTGGGAGCAATAGTATCCTCAATGGTAATTACTTGCACATGCTCGCGAGTATTTCCAACACAATCTGTGATAGTCCAGGTTCTAGTAATGGTATATTCCGTAGGACAACTATCCGTATCACCTTCTATTGTTTCTACTAATACTACCGTTATTGCACAAGTACTTGTTGAAATAATATCTTCCGCAGTAGGAACAACATCACAGGCCTCAATAGTAATATTTTCTGGCCAATCCTCATTCCCGTCGTTATCTGTAACAGTGCCTACTGCAGCACCGTCGAGCATGTTCATACCTGCAGGAGGTGTCGCATCAAAAGCTAAGGTGATATTCAAAGTTTCTGTTGCTT
>JBLHNI010000147.1:0-8277 GCA_047650615.1 Maribacter sp. | reverse complement strand
CTCACTGAGCTATACCGTAGTCACCGGTCAAGTAGTTAAAAATAGTTTTTCCAATCAACGAAACTATATTACGATTAATAAAGGAAAGGCAGATAGTATAGCCCAGGACATGGGTGTAATTACAGACAAAGGTATTTTAGGCATTGTAGAGAACACCTCTAACGCTTTTGCATCGGTACAGAGCATACTTAATGACAAGTCCAGAATCAATGCAAAAATTAAGAACTCCAACCATTATGGTTCTTTGGTATGGGATACAAAAAGTTACAATACGGTTCAACTTATGGATATCCCCAGATTGGCGCCTTTAAGCATTGGTGACACCATTCTCACCGGAGCAAGTAGCAGTATTTTCCCAGAGAATATTCCCATTGGTACCATTTCAAAATTTGACCTTGATAGTTCTAAAAGCTTTTATTTTATTTATGTAGCACTATTTAACGATATGACAAATATCAAAAACGTGTACATCATCCAAAATTTGAACCGCAAAGAAGTCATAGAACTAGAGTTAGAAACACAAGCGGATGATCAGTAATTCCTTCTTCATAAACTTATTGCGATTTACACTTCTTGTTTTGGTGCAGGTACTCATATTCAATCGCCTTAATTTATTCGGATTTATCAACCCGTTGATCTATGTGCTTTTTATTTACTGGTATCCTGTAAAGAAGAATAGAACAACCTTTCTAATTGTTAGTTTTCTATTAGGCTTCTTTATCGATGTTTTCTCAGACACCTTAGCCATAAATGCAGCAGCCACAGCAACCATAGCCTATTTTAGACCTGTTATCATGCGTTTTGTGTTTGGTGTTAACTATGAATTTCAAAGTTTTAAGTTAAACAGCAGTACAAAGGCACAACAATTTACTTTTTTGGCGTTATTAATTGTAATACATCATGTTACCTATTTTATATTAGAAATTTTCAGCTTTGCAAACAGCTTGTTAATTTTGCAAAAAACACTAATGACGGGTCTGGCCTCCTTAGTTTTATGCCTTCTGTTCATTTCTTTGTTTAGCACTAAAAAAGAATGAGAAAAATTCTTCTTTCCTCCTTGATTGTTTTAATCGGAATTACGTTTCTGACCAGACTGTCCTACCTTCAGATTTTTAGTTTTTCTCCAGGTCAGGTATTGGAAGACCCAGCTATAAAACGAATTTACGATTATCCAGAACGCGGTTATATTTATGACAGAAATGGAGAATTATTGGTAGGAAACGATCCGGCCTACGATGTCATGGTAATTCCGCGAGAAGTAAAACCCTTGGATACTTTGGAGTTTTGCGCATTGCTCGACATCGACAAGGAAAAATTTATAGAAAAGTTACGAAGGGCTCGCGTGTATTCCCCTAGGTTACCGTCAGTTCTGGTTCCGCAGTTATCCAAACAAGACTATGCCAAGCTTCAAGAAAAAATGCGAAAATACACAGGGTTTTATATCCAAAAACGCTCTCTCCGCTATTATGATACACCTAGTGCAGCAAATGTTTTAGGATACATCAGTGAGGTAAACGAGGGAGACCTGGCCAAGAACAAATACTATGTGCAAGGCGAACTGAAAGGTAGAACAGGTGTTGAACGGTATTATGAAGATTTATTACGAGGTAGAAAGGGAGTGCAGTACATACAGAAAGATAGGTTCAATAGAGATATTGGCCCCTATAAAGAAGGTGCTTTAGATACCTTACCAGAACAAGGAAAGCAAATAAGTGTTACCCTAGACAAAACTTTGCAAGAATATGGGGAACTTTTGATGAACGGCAAATGGGGTGGCATTGTTGCTATAGAACCCGCTACTGGAGAAATACTTTCCATGATTTCCGGACCTACCTACGACCCTTCACTGCTCGTAGGTCGCAAGCGCTCAAAAAATTATACAAAATTATACAACGATACTATTGCAAACCCAACTTGGGATCGCTCTATACATGCGCAACAACCTCCAGGATCACCTTTTAAAACCTTAAACGCCCTAATTGCGCTCCAGGAAGGCGTAATGGATGTATCAACAACCGTAAGATGCTACAACGGCTTTTATGTAGGCAGAAAGAAAAGAGGCTGCCATTGCGGTGGTGGTTCACGAAGTATGGTAGATGGAATTTACAAATCATGCAACGCCTATTTCGCTGCCACCTTTCGTAAAATATATGAAAAGTATGAGACTACGGACGAAGGCATGGATGTGTGGGAGAAACATATGAAAAGCTTTGGGCTAGGTAATTACCTAGGGTATGATTTGCCTTTTGGACAAAAAGGAAGGATTCCAAATAAGGAGTACTACGACAAATGGTACGGTGATAATCGATGGAGCTCCTCCTATATCATTTCCAATGCCATAGGGCAAGGAGAGATACTCGCTACCCCTGTACAGCTGGCCAATATGACGGCAGCCATAGCGAACAGAGGTTATTACTATACCCCACACATCCTAAAAAAGATTGAGGGAAAACCGATTAATAACCCTAAGTTCACTGAAGTAAACAAAACAACTATAAATAAACAGCACTTTGAGCCTATAATCGAAGGAATGACAAAAGTATTTACAAGTCCTGGTGGTACTGCGAGATGGCTTCAAATTCCGGGAATAACTACCGCCGGTAAAACAGGTACTGCGGAAAATTTCACAAAAATCGATGGCGTACGTACCCAGCTAACAGATCACTCGGTTTTTATTGCATTCGCTCCAGTAGATAATCCCAAAATAGCTATTGCCGTATATATTGAAAATGGATATTACGGATCTCGCTATGCTGGACATATTGCTTCTTTAATGATCGAAAAATATCTCAATGGAGATGTCACTAGAAAAAATCTAGAAAAAAAGATGTTAGATAAAACGTTGGAACGTGAATACGCAAAACCTTACAGTGGCGAGGAGTTCAAGATAAACGAGTATGTCTGGTAGAAGTATCCTAAAACGTATAGATTGGATAAGCGTTCTTATTTACCTAGCTTTAGTCACCATCGGTTGGAGTAACATTTACTCCAGTACTTTTACGGAAAGCCAAACATCCTTATTCGACTTTGGCACCTTGCACGGCAAACAATTCTTTTTTATCTGCGTAAGCATCGTTGCCATTGTTATTGTAATGGCGCTGGAGGTTAATTTTTACGAGCGTTTTTCAAGTATCTTTTATTTAATTTCCATGCTGTCCCTTCTGGGTCTTTTTGTATTTGGAAAAACCATTGCTGGCGCAACCTCGTGGTATAGTTTGGGATTTATGAATTTTCAACCCTCAGAGCTTGCAAAAATAGCGACAGCATTAGCTCTCGCTAAATATCTGAGCGACATCCAAACAGACATAAAACGTAGAAAAGACCAGCTATATGCTTTATTAATCATCAGTATACCTGCGCTTTTAATTATTCCACAGCCCGATCCGGGTAGTGCTTTGGTATTCTTTGCACTCATTTTTGTTATTTTCAGAGAAGGGCTTCCCCTATTCTACCTAGGTATAGGGTTTACGTTGATTATGGTTTTTGTTACCACCCTTATGTTCGGAACCATTTGGATAACCATAACGCTTGCCCTACTCATTATTCTTATTTACACCTTAAAAAGAAAAAGCTATAAGATACCGATGATTCCAGTTTCCTTAATCTCATTGACTATTATCCTATTCTCGCTTTCAGTAAACTTTGTTTTCAACAATGTATTTGAACAAAGACATAGAGACCGTTTTGGTCTATGGCTGCGTTTAGAAAAAGATCCTGACAAATTAGAAGAGATACGCAAAACGATAGGCTACAACACCTATCAATCTGAAAAAGCAATTGAGTCCGGTGGTTTTTTTGGCAAGGGATTTCTAGAAGGCACACGTACCAAAGGGGACTTTGTGCCAGAACAACATACCGACTATATTTTTAGCACGGTTGGGGAAGAATGGGGATTTATCGGCACCGCTACAGTAGTATTGTTATTTTCTTTTTTGTTATTAAGACTTATTTCTTTGGCCGAACGTCAAAAAAATGCTTTTGCCAGAATGTACGGTTATGGCGTTATATCTGTTTTATTCATACATTACTTCATAAACATAGGCATGGTAATTGGAGTATTGCCTACCATAGGTATTCCCCTACCTTTCTTTAGCTACGGTGGGTCTGGATTGTTATTTTTTACTATATTACTGTTCGTATTCTTAAAAATAGACACCAATAGGCTAAAAGAAAATTTCTAGAACTTCCAGTTCTTTAATACAACGTCGTGTTCTATACTTGCTTGTGCTTCCTTGTTTATTTCGTGAAAAAAATCAATTCCAGTAAGTTCCTCAATTCGGTCTAAGGGAACTACAAATTTTTGTAAGGGTTTATTTTGCTCTTCCCCTTTCATCAAAAAAGCCAATACGTTTAAATCACCCTTGTTTTCCTTTGCAATCACCTTATAAAAATGATCAGGCACAGCAACGTCCTCATCCCCTATTTTATCCAATCCTGTAACTAAGACACCACCTGTTATAATATACAGCGTCTTGTAACGCTTAGCCCATTTACGGGTCTGTATCTCTAATCTATTCCATACACCAGCATTAAACTCATGGTTTTGTGGACTTATATTACTCGTATAAAATGTTTCGTCATAGGCCTGCTTCGAAAACCTACGGTCACCTGCTGGCACTAGATGTCCACGATCATAACCGGACCCTTTATAGTTACGCCAATCAGCAGATTTTGTACTCACATAAGGGTCCTCTATAAAATAAGGCCGTTCTCTATCGTCATAAGTTAAGTGTTCTTTTTGTAGCGCGTAGGCTACCCATTCTGCCTGCTCATACCGTTCGTTATAAGAGAGAGAGAAATGGGAATGCTGAACTATTTCACCCGTTGTAGAGGAAGGAAGATAATCAGATAAAAAGGCATTATCCGCAATAGGACGTTCACTTTTAGAGTAGGTATCTGGTGTGTAAAAATTCTCAAAAAGCCAAAAGCCTACCATACACAGGCCTATTAAAACGGTATAAATTGTTCTATTTTTTAAGTAGGTACGCATTGTTCAAATTTAGCTTAATTTTGTAAGACTTGAAGTCCTGATACGACCTATAGAGCAGCTGAAAAAAAATAAAAAGAAAGAAAAACTTATGATTATTACTTGGAAAGATGTTATTCATTTTTCGGTTAGCGGCAATCCCGTTCCCGATAAAAGAGTAGAAAAAACTGAAAATGAATGGGCAGCACTATTGACACCCGAACAGTTTAGAATTACCAGAAAAAAAGGAACTGAAGCACCACATTCTGGAGCACTATGTAGTGCCCACGACGCAGGTAAATACGAATGTATTTGCTGTAGTACGCCACTTTTCGATTCTACCATTAAATTTGAATCAGGAACCGGATGGCCAAGCTTTACCCAACCCATAACCCAAAACGCCATAAAGTATTTTAAGGACAGTTCGTTTGGAATGGTGCGTGTTGAAGTGCTTTGCAATACCTGTGACGCTCACCTGGGACATGTTTTCCCAGACGGACCAGAGCCAAGTGGTCTTCGTTATTGTATTAATTCAGAATCCATGAAAATAACGAAATCGGAATACTATGCAAAATAAAATTAGTGAGGTTGCTACCCTAGGTGGTGGTTGCTTCTGGTGCACGGAAGCCGTTTTTCAGGAAGTAAAAGGAGTCTCCTTGGTAGTCTCTGGTTATACAGGTGGTGCGGCTCCGGGCAGACCAACATATAGGGAAATTTGTTCAGGACTAACAGGACATGCAGAAGTGGTTCAAATCACCTACAACCCAACCATAATTTCCTTTGCAGATATCCTATTGATTTTCATGACCACCCACGACCCTACCACTTTAAATAGACAAGGGGCAGATGTGGGAACACAATATCGTTCGGTTATCTACTATTATAATCCGGAACAACAAAAAGTTGCCCAGGCAGTAGTTGAAGAAATAGCCACCTATTTCGAAAACCCTGTTATCACGGAAATTAGTCCCCTGGGAATTTTCTACAATGCAGAGAAGGACCACCAAGATTATTATAAGAATAATACGTCACAAGGATATTGCCAAGTAGTCATTAACCCTAAGTTAGCAAAGTTACGGAAGCTTCACGGGGATAAATTGAAGTCGTAGAATCAAAAGGGCCACTTCTTTTGAAGTGGCTCTTTTAATTAAAACCAGATGTCTATTAGTTTTTTACACTACTAGCCAACTTCATATTGTTAATATTGTTTATTTTCAAATCTTCTAAGACGTTCACCGCTTCCTCTACGTAAACATCTTTAGCCAAGTTCTTGTGCCAACGATTTCTTTTTTCACGTAAAACAGAATCTTGCGTAAACAACTCCTGTTCGTACTTTAAAGACCCAAAGGCTAACTTAGAATCATAATCGGAAAGTTTTTTATAGAAGTCAGAATGCTCTCTATCCTTTTCTTGTTCTTCCTTATACGTTTTGTAATTAAGTGAAATATCGGTTTCGTCCTGCTCAGCTTTCAACCATTTTGCATTTTCCTCAATTAGTTTTATTTGAGGATTACCTTCCATACGCTTCTTACTATTTTCAATAGTCTTGTCATAATCTATATAACCGTCCCATAACGTATATTCTGCAGGAGAAATCTTATCCCATTTTAACGGGTTGGACTGATCTTTTTCACCCAAATCTATATAGCTGTATTTGTCCGGAACTACAACATCACTTTTAACACCTTCTAGCTGGGTAGAACCACCGTTTATTCGGTAGAATTTTTGTGTTGTTAATTTAATGGCACCTAAATCCCCATGCTCGTTACTACGAAGCATGTTCGACAAAGGGATTACGTTTTGCACGGTACCTTTTCCAAAAGTCTGTTTACTCCCTATTACGATACCCCTTTTGTAATCCTGCATTGCTGCTGCCAATATTTCTGATGCCGATGCGGATAGCTCATTTACTAGAATTACCAGAGGTCCATCCCACTGCACCCTTTCATCTTTATCATCATACACATCTTTCTTCTCACCACCAGAACGTACTTGAACAACAGGACCATCCTTAATGAATAAACCTGCCATTTCTACTACAGTTTTTAACGACCCGCCTCCATTGTCCCTAAGGTCCAAAATTAGCCCTTCCGCACCTTCCTGCTTTAGGCGTTCTACTTCCTTGGCTACATCTGAAGCGGCATTTCGATTACTGTAATCCTCAAAGTCGACATAAAATTTAGGCAAATTGATGATGCCGAATTTTTCTTTACCCTTAAGGATATAAGCAGACTTGGCATAGGATTCTTCCAGCTCCACCACATCCCTTGTTAGTGAAACCACATCCAAAGACCCATCTACTTTTTTCACCGTTAAATCTACAATAGTACCTTGTGCACCCTTTATCAATTTAATGGCGTCATCCAAACGCATGCCCACAATATTAATAGGTTCTTCGCCATTTTGGCCAACTTTAATTATTTCATCGCCTACCTCTAAACTCCCATCTCTCCAGACAGGACCGCCAGAAATCACTTCCACAATTTTTGCGCCTTCTGGTTTCTTTTGTAATCGGGCTCCAATACCTTCAAATTTACCAGACATACTTACATCAAAACGTTCTTTGTCCTCTGGTCCAAAATAAAAGGTATGCGGATCAAACTCGTCCACAATGGTATTGATATATTGTTCGAACCAATCCTTACGTTCCAAATCGCTTACAAAATCAAAAAACTCATCCAAAGTTGTCTCTGTTGACTCCCTAGCTTCTTGCTCTGCTTCCTCTGGGGTATGTAAACTATGGTCATGATCATCAAATGCTCCGGATTCATCTTTCTTTTCCGCGTGCGTTAGTTTAGAATCAAAGGTGCCTAAAGTAGCATACTTTAATTGTTTTCTCCATCGTTCTTGGAGTTCCTTTTTACTGGAAACAAAAGATTCTTCATCATATTTTATACTAATACTTTCAGCATCGTTATAATCAAAAGGTGACTTGAGCACCTCTTTATAAATTCCCTTGGCATCATCCATACGCTCCATCAACCTGGTATATACTACATTAAAAAAAGTAATATCTGTATTCTTGATTTGGTCGTCTATCTGAAACTTGTACTGCTCAAATTCAGCGATATCAGAAGCAAGAAAATACCGTTTTGTAGGATCTACAACATCGATAAAATCTTCAAAAACGCTTACCGAAAAATCATCGTTGATTAGCTTTGGTTCGTAATGTCCTTTTTCTAAGACGTAGGTAATAAGGTCTAACAGCAATTTGTCCTTATCATCGTTCTCAAAAGATTTATTGGTAAAACTACAAGAGGCAACGGCCACTAACAATCCTACAGAAATGTAGACTAAATTTCTTTTCATAA
>JBLHNI010000146.1:0-8340 GCA_047650615.1 Maribacter sp. | reverse complement strand
ATAAAGGGTAGCTAGTGGGCCTACAATTAATCCAATTAAAATCAAAGGCAAGATAGCAGGCAACTTTAAACGCCATGCTACCCATTGGGCAACAATGCCTAGAATAATGATTCCAGCTAATTCAATCATTCTTTATTTTTTGGTTAAAAATAGTGATTAAACAGGAGTTCATTGTATAAATTTTAAAGTATTGAGAGGAGCGAATAATCCTATAAAAATCAAATATTTCAGTTCTTTATAATAGTAGTATCTTGGACGTATTCGCTATTTAAAAAAACAACTTATCGACCCCTTTAAAACTATATTATTCGGATTTGCATTTTCACCTTCATTAAAAGTGAATATTCTGGAAACTAGCCGGATAGCATATTTTTTTGAAGCGAAGTTGATTCTGCTTCATGTTGGAGAAGAAACTTCGGAAAAACAACTTCAGTTAAAACGTATTCTTTCTGAAATAGAGCATACAGAGCTTTGTATTGAAATTCAATGGAAAAAAGGAAATCCAGAACCATTAATTATTGACGCCTGTAGTAGGTATAACATAGATTTACTCATTTTAGGTGCGCTACAGCACGAAAATAGATTTCAATTTTACGTGGGCTCCCTTGCTAGAAAATTAACACGTAAAGTTTGTTGCTCTGTTCTTTTATTAATCAAGCCCTCAGAATTGAGAGTGCCTTGTAAACATGTGGTTGTAAATGGCTTGGATGCGCCTGGGACTCCTTTAGCTATTGAACAAGCGTTTTATATATCCAATGCCTTAGGTGCACAACAAATGACTATTGTCGAGGAAATTCTTCCAAAGGAAATTCATGTTACCGTTGAGGATGATCGCTCACTAAAAAAAGCGAATATTATTAAAGAACGTATTACCCTAAGGGAAGATTCCCGTATTAATCACATTATTTCTGCCCTACCAAAAGGTCTTAAACAGCATATCAAAGTAAAGACACAAAGTATTTTTGGTAAAAGAGGATATTCTATTGGGCATTATGCCGAGGTAGTACGTGCGGATTTATTGGTTATGAACGCACCAAAAAAAACGGGAATTTGGGATCGCATTTTTCCACATGATATTGAATATATTTTGTCGGACCTACCTACGGATCTCTTAATCATTAGACGACACATTTGACTCCTAAAAAAAAACATAGTACGTCTTTTTTGAAAACACTTCCAGAAAATTTATTCTCAGGTTTTGTGGTTTCCCTCATTGCACTCCCTTTAGGCTTAGGTTTGGCTTTGGCAAGTGAAGCACCTCCTATCTCTGGAATCATTGCGGCCGTTGTTGGTGGAGTGGTAGTAGCTCTTTTAGGGGGTTCTAACGTTACGATAACTGGACCTGGAAACGGGTTGGTAATTGTGCTTTTAGGTGCGATTTCCACCTTAGGTGGTGGGGACCTTTATGCTGGCTATTTACTTACCCTCGCCGCGATTGTATGTTCTGGTATACTAATGCTTTTACTTGGGTTTTTGAAGTTGGGAAGGTTAGCAGATTTCTTCCCTGCCTCTGCCATAGAAGGTATGTTAGCCGCAATAGGCCTCGGAATTCTCGCTAAACAGTTTCATATTATGATTGGTCATAATAACGAACATGGTAGTATTATTTCCTTGCTGCTACAAATACCAGAGGGTATTGTTTCGCTTTACAGTGATTTTTATTTGGAAGAAATAGTGGCCGCCGGAATTGGTTTAGTGGCATTATTGATTATGATATTTTATTCCAAAATCAGGAATAAATATTTTCACCTGATACCTGCTCCTATGTGGATCTTAATACTATCCGTAAGCTTAAGTTACGCTTTTCAATGGGTGGAGGTTCCCTATCCAATGCAAAAACAGTTTTTGGTAAATATACCAGAAAAGGTGTTGTCTAATTTGGCTTTTCCAGACTTCACCAAATTATGGGAATCGGATTTTATTATAGCTGTTTTTGCCATTACATTGATTGCCAGTATAGAATCTCTACTAAGTATTAAGGCTGTTGACAAATTAGACCCACAAAATAGAAGGTCAAATGTAAATAAGGATTTAAAGGCCTTAGGTCTTGCTACCACAATTAGTGGTTTGTTGGGAGGTTTAAACGTGGTTACGGTTATTGCAAGAAGTTCCGTAAATGTCAATAATGGCGCAACAAATAGATCTGCAAATCTTTTTCACGCCTTGTTTCTAATTGTATTTGTGCTCATTTTTCAAGATCAACTGCGTCGGATACCTTTAGCTGCTTTAGCAGCTATCCTTGTTTATACAGGATATAAGCTGGCTACACCGCGTAATTTTAGAAAAATCGCTAAAATAGGTAAGGAGCAGATAGTTATATTTCTTGTTACACTTTTCACAACACTTTTCACAAACCTTATTACGGGTATTAGTATAGGGATTCTAGTGACTTTTATGATTCATGTTTTGGTAAATAAAAGCATATCCTTGTTTGTTAGTCATTTAGCAAAACCAAATATTTTAATGTTTAAAGAAAAGGATACTAATAACTACTATATCAGTGTAAAGTACTTCTGCAGCTTCTTAAACTTCTATAAGTTAAAAAATAAGTTAGACGTTATTCCCGAAAATCAAAATGTCATCTTAGATTTCTCCATGTGTAATTTTGTTGACCATACTGTGATGGAGGGGCTTGAAAACTACATTGAAACATTTTCTATTAAAGAAGGGAGTATAGAAATTATAGGTCTGGATAAACATGGAGCAGACTCTAAACATCCTTTCGCCATTCGTAAACTAATACCCTTATCAAAAATAGTTTCTATAGAGAAATACTTTACAAAAAGACAATCTCTTCTTAAAACCACAGCGCAAGAATTTAAGTGGTCCTACAATCCTAAAAAAAATAAAAAAACACAATTTTTAAAAGATTTTATTTTCTTCAAAACAAGAAAAATACCATATATCTATAATACCGTCTCAGACGAATTAAATGTCTACAAGGTGTTTGATGTTGAATTCACAGAGGGAGAATTTATTGCGAGAGAGGTCGTTAAAACCACATTACTTCATATTAATTTTCAACATACATTACCGGTTTTTACACTGGATAAAGAAGGCTTGTTAGACTTTGTCTATGGTCTTGCAGGGTTTAAGGATATTAAGATTGAAAATCATCCAGATTTTAATAAGCGGTTTTATCTCAGCGGTGAAAATCAAATTGAAATACAGCTATTGTTTACGGACGAATTGATTCTTTTTTTAGAAAGCAACCCCTATTATCATATTGAATCAAATGGGAGTTCTTTGATAATCTTAAAAAAAGAACGGCTGCTAAGTGTTCAGGAAATAAAAGCAATGCTTTACTTTGGGAAGCAATTAAATACCTTACTCCTTAAAAATCTTTAACGGTGCAACTGTTAAAAAAGACCAAAGTCAGGTGTGAATGCATGTAGCTTTTATTAATTTGCAAATCTTTAGATTTATTTAGATGACATTATATCCGGTAGAAACTGGGAATTTTAAATTAGATGGTGGTGCTATGTTCGGGGTGGTTCCCAAAACTATTTGGCAACGCACCAATCCGGCGGATGCCAACAATCTCATAGACATTGCGGCCAGAAGTCTCTTGGTCAAAGATGGCGATACGCTTACGCTTATTGACACTGGTCTAGGCAACAAACAATCCGAGAAATTTTTTGGGTATTACCACTTATGGGGCGAATACAATTTGGATTCGTCCTTGGCAGCACATGGTTTTCATAGAGACGATATCACGGATGTTTTTATGACCCATTTGCATTTTGATCATTGTGGCGGATGCATACAATGGAACAAAAATCGCACAGGATATGAACCCGCTTTTAAAAACGCTAAATTTTGGACGAACGAGGATCATTGGAAATGGGCAACGGAACCCAACCCTAGAGAAAAAGCTTCATTCCTAAACGAAAACCTGCTCCCCATGCAAGAAAGTGGCCAACTTCACTTTTTGCCCATGAACCAACTTCCGTATATGGAAACTTCCGAACTAGGTTTTGGAATCCATTTTGTAGACGGACATACGGACAAACAAATGCTTCCTCAAATTAGGTATAAGGGCAAAACTATCGTTTTTGTAGCTGACTTAATCCCTACTGTGGGCCATATCCCTTTAGTTTATGTTATAGGGTACGATACCCGCCCTTTAATTACTTTAAAAGAAAAAGAAGCTTTTTTGAACTCTGCCGCAGAAAACGAAATTTATCTCTGTTTTGAACATGATGCCCATAACCAACTATGCACCGTAAAGCAAACCGAAAAAGGGGTTCGTTTAGATACTATTTACACTTTTGATGAGCTCTTTAATTAATATATTTGTCTTTTACAGGCTAAAAAACAACCATAAACCCGCGCTATGCGTAAGAACAATTTTTAAACACATTCGACTAACCCTAATAATTAAAATATGACTAGTACTCTTTCCAAATCTGTTTTTCTTCTTTCGCTTCTTACCCTAGTAGGTTGTGGAAGCACAGGAGGATTAATTCTTACCCCCGTTGAAAACATAGATACTACCCCCTTAAAGCTTACAGACCTTACCACAAAAGAGAGAAAAAACTGGGGGCATTTAGACCTAGTATCGGATACTATTCCCGGGATGAGCGTTGACAAAGCGTACTCGGATATCATTAAAAATAAAAAGGGGAAAAAAGTCATCGTAGCCGTTTTAGACTCAGGTATGGATTTAAGTCATGAAGACTTGGACGATGTGCTTTGGACCAACAAAGGCGAAAAGCCTGGAAATAACAAGGATGATGATGGCAACGGATACATAGATGACATTCATGGCTATAACTTTTTAGGAGAATCCTACAACGAGCAGCTAGAGTTTGTGCGTATGCTTAGGCTAAACATTGGAGACCAGGCAACCTTGTCGAAGGCAAAGACAAAATTGGATAAAGATTACCAAGAGGCCTTCCAAAACAAACAGCGGTACGAAGAAATTTTACAAGCGGTAAAGGATGCAGATGTAGCCGTTAAAAAACAACTGGGAAAAGACAGCTATACCAAAAAAGAAGTTGCTGCTATAGAAACCACGGACGAAGGGATGCTAAAGAACAAGGCCCTTTTAGCTCAAATGTTCGGCATCAAAGACACCGTCCCAGAAGTTTTAGAAGAACTGGGTGACGGAATCAAATATTTTACGGAGCGTTTAAACTATAACCTCAACAAAGATTTTAACGGCAGGGAAATCGTAGGTGATAATCCTTATGATTGGAACGAGACTAATTACGGAAACGGCAACCCGAACAATCGAGTAGATGACGAAAGCCACGGAACACACGTAGCAGGAATTATTGCCGCGGAACGCAACAATGGTAAGGGTGCCAACGGTGTGGCTAATAATGTTGCGATTATGAGTATCCGTGCGGTGCCTAATGGAGATGAGTATGACAAGGACATTGCCAAAGGCATACGCTACGCGGTTGACAATGGCGCAAAAGTAATAAACGGCAGCTTTGGCAAATCGTTCTCCCCAAATGCAGAATGGGTGTATGATGCTTTAAAATATGCCGCAGAAAAAGAGGTGCTTTTTGTGCATGCTGCAGGTAATGATGGAGCCGATTTAGATGACCCTTCCAACCCTAACTTTCCAAATGATCAAGTGAACAACGGCGCTGAATTCTCGGACAATGTAATTACGGTTGGGGCCTTGGACCCAAAATATGGCTCGGAGCTTTTGGCTTCCTACTCTAACTACGGAAAAATAAATGTAGATGTGTTTGCACCCGGTACGGATATCTATTCTACCTACCCGAATAACAAATATGAATACTCTCCAGGTACTTCAATGGCTGCGCCTGCCGTTGCGGGTGTTGCTGCCTTATTGTTTTCCCAGTATCCCAACTTAACAGCATCACAGGTTAAGAAAATTATTTTACAATCAGGATTGCCGATAAAGGCGAAAGTAGTGTTGGGTGGCAATACTTCCAAAAATGCTACGCTTCAATCTATATCCGTATCCGGTAAAATTGTAAATGTCTACAACGCCTTGATTATGGGGTCAAAAGTAGCCAATGGCACACTTCAACTTTAATTATAAAACGATGAAAAAAATACGATTATTAGTAACGATACTCCTAGTTCAGGGATTTGTTTTTTCGGCCTGGGCACAAAATCAAACCTCCTATTGGCAGCAACATGTAGATTATGTCATGGAAGTGAACATGGATGTAGAAACCTATCAATACACAGGCACTCAAAAATTGGTCTACACCAACAATTCACCTGAGGAACTAAACAGGGTCTACTATCATTTGTATTTTAACGCCTTTCAGCCAGGTAGCGAAATGGATGTGCGATTGCAGAGTATTGCAGATCCGGATAGCAGAATGATAACTGAAGATAAAAAGAGTCGGATTTCCGTATTGTCCGAAACAGAAATGGGCTTCCTACACCCGGAAACCTTAACGCAAGATGGGCAAAATGTAAGCTTTAGCGAAGAAGGTACCGTACTCGTAGTAGATTTAGCAAAACCAGTTGCTCCTGGTGCCAAAACCACTTTTAATATGCGCTTTAAAGGTCAGGTGCCTCTTCAAATTAGAAGGTCTGGTCGCAATAATACCGAAGGTGTTGCCCTTTCCATGGCCCAGTGGTACCCTAAATTGGCAGAGTACGATTTTGAAGGTTGGCATGCCGACCCATATATAGCTCGTGAGTTTCAAGGTGTTTGGGGAGATTTTGACGTAAAACTTACCATTGATAAAAATTATACCGTTGGCGGTACAGGATATTTACAAAATCCGCAAGAAATTGGACATGGTTACGAAGCTGCAGGAACCAAGGTGAAGAAGCAAAAAGGAAAAACGCTGACATGGCATTTTAAAGCGCCAATGGTTCATGATTTTATGTGGGCAGCAGATTCGGAATACCTTCATGACACCTTGCAAATGGAGAATGGTCCTACCTTACACTTCTTGTATAAGGACAATCCAAATATTCTGGAAAACTGGAAGAACCTGCAACCAAAAACGGCAGCAGCTATGGCGTTTTTTAATAAAGCTGTTGGTGAATACCCTTATGAGCAGTACTCCGTTATCCAAGGTGGTGACGGTGGAATGGAATATGGCATGAGTACCTTAATTACCGGAGAGCGAAAACTCAGTAGCCTAGTTGGTGTAATGGCACACGAACTAGCGCATTCTTGGTTTCAGTTTGTTCTGGCCACTAACGAGGCAAAGCACGAATGGATGGACGAAGGCTTTACCTCTTTTATCTCCAGTCTTTGCATGAACGAGATTATGGAGCAGAACAAGGCGAACCCCTTTGAAGGCTCCTATAAAGGTTATTTTAATTTAGTAGCTTCCGGAAAAGAACAACCACAGAGCACCCACGCTGACCGCTACGATGTTAACTTTGCCTATGGTGTTGCGGCATATAGCAAAGGAGCTATCTTTTTATCGCAACTAGGTTATGTTATCGGTCAAGATAAATTAATGGCGACCTTAAAAAAATACTATGCCGATTTTAAATTTAAGCATCCCGTACCCAATGATATAAAACGAAGTGCGGAAAAAGTGTCAGGCATAGAGTTGGATTGGTATCTAATGGACTGGACGCAAACCACCAATACCATTGATTATGGAATTAAAGAAGTTGTTGGTAAAGGCTCCGAAACCACTATAATCTTAGAGCGCATTGGTCTAATGCCTATGCCTGTAGATATTCTTGTAGTCTATGCGGATGATACCCGGGAAACTTTTTATGCGCCCCTACAAATGATGCGCGGCGAAAAGGACAACCCATACCCTGATATTACCCGAACAGTATTGGAGGATTGGCCTTGGACTAATCCAAATTTTGAATTTACCCTTAGTAAGCCTATCTCCAGCATTAAAGCAATAGTAATAGACCCCTCCTTATTGATGGCCGATGTAAATGCAGAGAATAACGTTTGGCAAGCTCAGAAATAACAGTAAAATATATGTGTATTTTTTTGTTCGATTTTTTTAATAGTACTGCCTAAAAACTGAACAAAACATTAACTTAATAGCAAACTCCTTATTCTTAATAACGGGGCTAGTTACATAACATAGGATAACTATTAATCGCTTAATACGTGGAGTTCGATTACCCTAAAAAGGAAAAACTTAAGAGTAAAATACGCATTACACAGTTGTTTGCAGAGGGGAAAACACTTACCGTTTATCCTATAAAACTACTTTACCTAAAAGTTGATCATCAGGAGGCTTTCATCAAAGCGGGGGTAGCCGTGCCTAAAAAAAAGTTCAAAAGTGCCGTATCGCGCAATCATCTTAAACGACTTTTAAGGGAGTCCTATCGATTAAACAAAGCCTTAGTTTTTAACAATACAGAAGACAAGTTTGCGTTTCTGTTTTTATACCTTGGTAAGGAAAC
>JBLHNI010000145.1:0-8459 GCA_047650615.1 Maribacter sp. | reverse complement strand
CATTGAACAATGATCGATAAGCTTACGGTCGCTGATCAGGTTCTCCAAATAACCCACTAAACACAACTTAAAAAATACAACGGGGTCAATACTCTTTTGCCTACTCTCCCCATAGTAGCCCTTGGTCAACGGATACAGGAAGCCCAAATCCAACACCTCTTTTAAGCGTCGGTAAAAATTCGTCTCGGGAATACGGTCGCTCAGCTGAAAATGGGCGAACTTAGTTTTACTTAGAAATTTACTCTTATTTCCCTTATCGTTAGCGCCTGTTTCGTTAGCAGTATTTGATACATATTAACCATTCTTTCTTGTTGCTCTGTTGGTATTCTACCTCCAATTAACCAATCGTTCCTAATACATAATACATGATGAAGATGTTATATTGAATTCAATAGTAAGAATCAAAAAACATTAGAATACCTAAGGAAAGCAAGACAAGTGTTTTACAATAAGTTACGATGCCAGTATCTTAGCTTTTGCTTGTTCAAATTCACTATCACTTATTACACCATCCTTCCTAAGGACAGATATTCTTTCTAATTCTTGAACTATATTAGAGCCGCTACTCCTTTTTATTTCTGCCAAGGTCTCTTGTTGTACTTTAGTAAGGTTCGCAGTATGATTGAAAGATTAGCAACGGAAAATAAGGAGCTATCCGCAGCGTAAAACACTCAAATAGTGCAAATGAAAAAAGGAGCAACAACTATAAAACGCTGTTAGCTCCTTTTATTTTTAAGTGACCCTGACAAGATTCGAACCTGTAACCTTCTGATTCGTAGTCAGATGCGCTATCCAGTTGCGCCACAGGGCCATTTATTTCCCCTATAATGGGCTGCAAATATATTTCTTTTTACTTTTAACACAAAATAAACCAGTGTTTAGTTAGCGTCTAAATTCCTATAAAGGTAATGGTAGATCTTAGGACGGGTTCAGGCAAGAAATGGGGACATAGCCTTTGGCAAAGAACTATTTTTTATGGGCGGTATGTCCTAAAAGAGGTATAGGATTATGCACAGGTTTTGGCTTAAATTAGCACAAGCAACAAAAGAAATGGATTTTAAGAGGTACATAAGGGATGTAAAAAATTTTCCAAAAGAAGGGGTCTTATTTAAGGACATAACGCCGTTATTGCAGGATAGCGTTGCCCTTACAAAAGCTGCTGATCAACTGGCCTTACTTGTTGGAGATGTCAAAATTGATAAGGTAGTGGGAATGGAGAGCAGGGGTTTTATTTTTGGACCTATACTGGCTCAAAAATTACAAGCGGGTTTTGTGCCTGTGAGAAAACCTGGTAAGTTGCCTTATAAGAAGCTTAGTGAAAGCTATGCACTAGAGTATGGTAGTGATATCCTAGAAATGCATATTGATGCCATTAAGGAAGGTGATAAGGTGCTTATTCATGATGATGTGCTGGCTACTGGAGGAACCGCTAGTGCCGTGGCAAAACTAGTGGAACGCGCCGGTGGGGAAATAGTACAGTTTAATTTTTTACTAGAACTGGAATTTTTTAAAGGCCGTGGAAAGATTGCAAATTGGCCAACCCGTTCCTTGATATCTTACTGATTTAATGCTTTTGTAGTTACGAAGTAGCGCCATCCAATAATGACCATTTGTAATTTTGAAGCCTTTGAAAGGTCTAAACGCTGTTTTGAGTAGGAGGGAAGTAAGGCCTTATTCAATATAGCCAGAAGGGTATACATGTTGGTTTATTTTAATTTGTCGTTCAAAAATACAAAATTAAAAATGCGGCTTTTGCCTCATTTTTAATTGCTTTACGTTTAACCATCCGTAAACTTATTTCATTGTCACCTCTTTAGTTGTCCACTATTTTAGTTCTATAAATTAGACAATACAATCGTTAATATTAAATACAGTACTAGTTTTATAAAGTTAAGCATGTCTATAGTTTTTGTTATGGATTATCCAAACAAGATATAGGAAAGAAGAGCATAGATGCAAGAAAAATTAATAAAATTAATACAATTACATACAGTACTGTAAGTTAAATAATCAAGTATGTTTCAATATTTTTCATGCTTACTACAAATATGTTTTAATTTGTAATCATAAGTGTCTTAAAATATTTGGATATGTAATTTTTATAGAGGGTTTTTGATGCTATTTTTAGTTTACTAGGGCGTTTTCATTCTAAAACGGCCAATTAAAGTCCTTTTCATTTTTATAACAACAAAAAACCTATCCAAAAAATGGATAGGTTTTCTTTAGGCTTTGTTCTTTTTTAGTGTTGCATTACTTCTTTTTTGTGGTTACGAGAATAAGGCTGTTTTCTCCTTCTTCGCCATGTTCTTTGATAGCTGCTTGTCCCTTTAGCATACTTATAGATGCAATTTTATCTGGAGTTAAACTTTTCATTTGTTGGAGGGGTTCCTTTTTGCCATCAATAAACATAAATGGTCTTTCGTTACCCTGGCCGCTATTAATACTTGCAATTGGGCTTGTCGTGTCACCCGCAATGGAAATCATATCGTTTGCTAAAGTATTATGAGATACCTTGTTAGCTCCTTTGGTTTAATGATGACATATTCGGATTGGTTTTCAACGTTAGTTTTATTACGTTTTATGAGTTCTTACCTTTATTTTCCCATTATTAAATGGCTGCTTTTTCATTTCAATTTTTTCGGTAGCCTAAGCTTTTTGTGCCTTCTGTTTTTTTGGAATTATCAAAGCCTTTAATAGCAACCGGAAACTCAAATTGTTCTACTATATTTGCTGAAAATTGAGGTATGCAGAATTTTTTGCTGGTGTTAGGTGGATTGGTGTTGTTGATTGCTGGAGGTAATTGGCTGTTGAAATCAGCAGTGGACTTATCTTTAAAATTGAACATACCCAAGATAGTAATTGGGATGACGGTGGTGTCCTTTGCTACGTCGGCTCCAGAGCTTATCATAAGTGTAAATGCTGCCCTCGAGGGCTTTCCCGATTTAGCGATTGGGAACGTAGTAGGTTCCAATATTGCGAATTTAGGCCTTGTTTTAGCCCTAACGATATTGCTGAGTAGTATAGATGTAAAACGTAGTTTTTATACAACGGATTGGCCTGTAATGATGCTGGCTTCCTTGTTGTTTTTCTTCTTTATTTATTTTGATGGTGTCTTACAGATGTATGAGGGCATCATTATGGTTGCTTTTCTTTTTGTCTTCTTAGTCTATCTATTGCGCTTTCAAAAAAAGGCGGTAGAGGAGGAGGTAGAAGAACCTTCGGTCTTGATGCCTATCTGGAAGACCGCCCTTTATCTAGGTCTTGGTGGTGCGGCCTTGTGGGGCGGCTCGGAATTATTAATAACGGGAGCTGTTGGCCTAGCTACAAATTTTGGTGTAAGTGAACGGGTTATAGCCGTTACCATCGTTTCTGTGGGTACCAGTATTCCGGAGTTGGCTGCATCTATCATTGCGATAATCAATAAAGAAAAAGCGATTTCCTTGGGAAATCTAATAGGGTCCAATATTTTTAATTTATTGGCTGTTCTTGGGATTACAGCCATCATTACTCCCATTAAAGTCATGGATCAAGGATTGCTCTCCAATGATATCTTTTGGATGTTGGGAATTTCCTTCTTGATTCTACCTTTGGTTTTTATTCCAAAAGGCTTGCGTTTAGGATGGCGCGATGGCTTGATTCTTCTTGGCGTTTATTTGACCTTTGTGTATATTACAATACATTAGTACTATCTATTCTTTATGCGAAAAACTATATTTTTAATTTTTGTTTTGTTGTGCGGATTGTCAATAAATTATACGCTTTCTGCTCAGGAGCAAGGCTTTTTACGTGGCAAGGTGCTAGATCAAAAAACGGGCGAACCCATAATTTTTGCAACCATACGTCTTATAGGTAAGGCCAAAGGGGTTATTACCAATATGGATGGTAGTTTCCGTTTGCCTTTAAGCTTTCAGGAAGCGAAGGATACTATCGAAATTTCTTCCATGGGATATGATAAAAAAGAGTTTGAACTGCAAGAGCTCCCGTCGGATAAAATTAATATACTGTATTTAATGCCAGGTGTGCTCTCTTTGTCCGAAGCCGTGGTCAGTGCCAAAAAAAAACGAGGACTCTCTGCCGAAAAAATTGTTCGTAGCGCAATAGAAAATATTCCCGGTAATTACCCACTTAGAGATTTTGCAGCCATTGGCTATTATCGTGACTACCAAATAAGAGAGAATGAGTATGTTAATTTGAACGAAGCCATCTTGGAAGTTGTGGATATGGGTTTTCATACCAATGACTATTTGAGTTCCGAAATACGCATTTACGATTATCAACGTAAGAAATATTTTAAGCAAGATTTTGAAGCCAGCTTCAAATACGACTATAAAAATTATAAAAAGTTTATTGATAAAGCATATCTGTACAATTATGGCGGAAACGAATTCACCATTTTACGAATACATGACGCCTTAAGGAATTACAAGAGAAATTCATATGATTTTGTCAATGTTTTTGAGCGTGATTTTATTTCTAATCATTCTTTTGGGAAGGAAGAGGATATAATACAAGATGAGGAACTTTTGTATGTTATAAGCTTTGGGCAGTGGACAGAACAGAATCGAGTGTATGGTAAATTGTATATATCTAAAAGAGATTTTTCTATTCATAAAATGGAGTACACCCTCTATGACCGGTATCGAAAATTGGAAAAAGGGCAGTTGAATAAACACGGTAATAATCTTACTGCCATTTTTGAAGTTATTAATGAGTATAAACATAGGTATGGAAAAATGTTCCCTAATTATATATCTTTTTACAATACCTTTCAAACAAACAAGCCTCCTGAATTTTTCGTGGAAGAAGTACTATTGGATGAGTCCAAAGGGTGCTTTGTGGTCAAGTTTAATGATCTTGTAGATTGGGAAACGGCTCAAAACAAAGCAAATTATAATATACGTTTTGAGGAAAGAAAAATAGCTTTAGATAAGGTAAAGGTGTTTGACGTTAAGGTGGAGCTGTATCCAAAAATCAGTGAGAAAGATTTTAAAAGTTTAGTATTAAAAATGAACGCTGCTAAAATCAAAAAACTGGATTTTATGAAACTGTTCTCGGCAGAGATTACTGGAGTCCGGAATACTACTGGAAGAGCAAAGGTTAACGAAATGACCTACAAAACTTACAAGCAATATCGAGAGTTTTTTGTACAAGAGGTACGGCCAAATGGCAGCGCACTCGGGGATACCTTGTTTATGAATAAGCTGTCACCTATCTTTGAAAACCAACCAATCTCAAAACCCGATAATTTTGATGAGTATTGGATGAATACCCCGCTTCAAAAAGATAATTAACAAAAAACGCCTTGGAATTTCCAAGGCGTTTTTTGTTAATTTATAAATGGTAGCGCTGCTATTTGATATTTGCGCTCTTAACCGTTTTAATAATTCTTCCTGCAATTTTGTATGGGTCACCGTTAGAAGCAGGTCTTCTGTCCTCTAGCCATCCTTTCCATCCTTTTTCGACGGTAATAATAGGAATTCTTATAGAGGCTCCTCTGTCTGAAACTCCGTAAGAAAAATCAGAAACGTGAGCAGTTTCGTGTAAACCTGTCAAACGTTCATCATTAAATTCGCCATATACATCCATATGTTCCTCTGTAACTGGCCTAAATGCTTCACATATTTTTTCATAGGTTTCTTTAGAACCGCATGTTCTTAAGGTTGTATTTGAGAAGTTGGCATGCATTCCAGATCCATTCCAATCTCCTTTTACTGGTTTAGGATGGTACTCTATATAATACCCATGTTTTTCGGTTAATCTATCCAACAAGTAACGGGCAACCCAAATTTCATCACCTGCTCTTTTGGCTCCCTTGGCAAATAATTGAAATTCCCATTGTCCTGGGGCAACTTCTTGGTTAATACCTTCAAAATTTAACCCAGCCTCTATGCATAAATCTGCATGCTCTTCAACAAGATCTCTACCCCAAGTATATCTACCCCCTACAGAGCAATAGTATTTACCTTGTGGCCCCGGAAATCCTCCACGAGGAAATCCTAATGGTAAATCAGTTTTTGTGTCCATTAAGAAATATTCCTGTTCAAAACCAAACCAGAAGTCAGCATCATCATCATCAATTTGAGCTCTTGCATTAGAAGGGTGCGCCGTTCCATCAGCACTTAAAACTTCTGCCATCACTAAAAATCCATTTTTTCTAACTGGATCTGGGAAAATAGCTACGGGCTTTAATAAACAATCAGAAGAACCTCCTGATGCTTGTTCGGTAGATGAGCCATCAAAAGACCACAGTGGACAGTCTTCTAATTTTCCGCTAAAGTCGTTTTCAACTTTAGTTTTACTTCTCATGTTTTGAGTTGGTTCATGACCATCTAACCAGATATATTCTAATTTTGTTTTGCTCATAATGTGTGGTAGTTATATTTAAATATAATAAATAGACATGCAAAAATATGTTATTTGTTGAGTAATATGAATTTTTATGGGGTTAAATTGCTAAAAATTAAAAAATAAATAGAAAGACCCCTATTTTATTTAGGGCATTTTGTGATATTTATAATTTAAGGACTTAATTTTATGATATTAATAATATATAGATATGTCATTAACTAGATTTGAGGCACTTGCCGACAGTAATAATAGAACTCCAATTGCTATTGAGGAAAAAGGAAGACGATCAGATTTGTTTGGAAACAATGTGTTCAATGATAAAAGGATGTTGCAATACCTGACCAAGGATGCTTTGGAAAGCGTTAAAAATGCCATTTCCTCTGGATCTAAGATAGACCGTAAAATTGCCGACCAAGTTGCCGAAGCTATGAAGGGTTGGGCAATATCTATGGGTGCTACGCATTATACGCATTGGTTTCAGCCGTTAACGGGCGCTACGGCGGAGAAACACGATGCGTTTTTTGATTTACTGCCAGATGGCACTGCCTTAGAAAAGTTTGGTGGTGACCAGTTGGTACAACAGGAACCGGATGCGTCTAGTTTTCCTAGTGGCGGTATAAGAAATACGTTTGAGGCCAGGGGTTATACTGCATGGGATCCTTCTTCGCCAGCGTTTATTTATGGGACTACCTTATGTATTCCTACCATATTCGTGTCCTATACTGGAGAAGCTCTAGATAACAAAGCGCCTTTGCTTAGGGCATTGACGGCAATAGACGAAGCAGCAACGGCAGTAGCAAAATATTTTGATAAGAACGTATCTAAAGTAAACGCCACCTTGGGGTGGGAGCAGGAGTATTTCTTGATAGACAAAGCGTTGGCACATTCTAGACCAGATCTTATTTTAACTGGAAGAACCTTGGTGGGTAATTTCGCAGCCAAAGGTCAGCAATTAGACGACCATTATTTTGGGGTTATTCCTAGCCGCGTGCTAAGTTTTATGAGCGAACTTGAAAAAGAGTGTACCAAACTGGGTATTCCTGTAAAAACCAGACATAATGAAGTGGCTCCAAATCAATTTGAGCTCGCTCCTGTTTTTGAGGAGGCAAATTTGGCCGTTGATCACAATTTATTGCTGATGGACGTTATGGACAAAGTGGCGGACAAACACAGTTTTAAAGTCCTGTTCCATGAAAAACCATTTGCAGGCATCAATGGGTCTGGAAAACATAACAACTGGTCCTTGGCTACGGATACCGGTGTTAATCTTTTAAGCCCAGGATCTACACCCATGAAAAACCTACAATTTCTAACCTTTTTTATCAACACAATAAAAGCCGTAGATAGCTATGAAGAGCTACTGCGCTCTTCTATAGCCTCGGCTAGTAATGATCACAGGTTAGGTGCTAATGAAGCGCCACCTGCTATTTTTTCCATTTTTATCGGCACTCAGTTAAGCGGGGTATTAGACGAGTTGGAAGGCGTTTCTAAAGGAAAGCTTTCCCCACAGGAAAAAACAGAGTTAAAACTGAATGTAGTAGGTAAAATACCTGAAATTCTTTTGGATAATACCGATCGAAACAGAACATCACCTTTTGCCTTTACGGGCAACAAGTTCGAGATGCGTGGCGTAGGGGCTAAGACCAATTCTGCCAAGCCTATGACTATTTTAAATATGATTGTAGCCAAACAGCTGCAAGAATTTAAAAAGGAGGTAGATGCGCTTATCGATAAAAAGGACTTAAAAAAGGACGAGGCTGTTTTTAATGTTTTACGGGAATATATTAAAACGTCTAAACGCATCAGGTTTGATGGCGATGGGTACAGTAAAGAATGGGAGAGTGAAGCCAAAAAAAGAAAACTGAGTAATAATAAGAATACACCCGATGCCCTTCAAGTGCTCACCTCCAAAGAAAGTTTAGCACTTTTTAAGGCGACCAAAGTCATGAGCGAGGTAGAGGTTGGTGCGCGCTTAGAAGTGGAGCTGGATACCTATATTTTAAACGTACAAATAGAAGGTCGCGTTTACAATGAGTTGGTTTACGGCTATATTATTCCAGCGTCAATCGCGTATCAAAATAAGCTAATTGCCAACGTTACGGGCTTAAAAG
>JBLHNI010000144.1:0-8468 GCA_047650615.1 Maribacter sp. | reverse complement strand
ATGTTCCGGATTTGGAAACAATTCCAACATTTCCCTTCTTGAAAACAAAACCTGGCATAATTCCAACTTTCGCCTCTCCAGGAGTAATCACTCCAGGACAGTTTGGGCCAATAAGCCTACAGTCCATTTTTTTTATATAGTTGGCAGCCGTCACCATATCGGCGATAGGAATACCTTCTGTAATCGTAATAATCACTTTAATGCCTGCATTAGCGGCTTCCATAATCGCATCTGCAGCAAATGCCGGCGGTACGAAAATGATGGTAGTGTCTGCACCAACCTTATCAACAGCCTCGGATACAGTGTTAAAAACGGGTTTTCCCAAATGTTCTTGACCACCTTTACCAGGCGTTACGCCACCAACGATATTGGTTCCGTATTCTATCATTTGTTCTGCATGGAAAGTACCTTCACTTCCAGTAAATCCTTGTACAATTATTTTGGAATCTTTATTTACTAAAACACTCATACTGCTGTCGATTTTTAATTTTGTGTTACAAAAATATACGTTTGTCAATGAATACTAAAGCATTCTGCTTCTTATTTACTCTATAATTGAGATTTTAATACTCCGAGGCTAGCCTCGGAGTATTAAGGCTGTTCTTTTATGAATGCCACGCAGGCTTTGCACTAAGATAGTTTATCATCAATCTTTTTAATTAGTTCTGGAATTTTCTTTATGTAGGCCAATTGTTTAAATTTTTCTCTAGATTCCTCTATCGGTGTGCCGAAATAGCTCTTTCCGCCTGCAACTGATTTAGAGACTCCGGTCTGACCCATAATTACCGCTTTTTTTCCTATCCTAATACCACTATTGATGCCTACCTGACCCCAAATGGTAACCTCATCCTCTATAATTACACATCCCGCAATACCTGTTTGGGAAGCAATGAGGCATTTTTTACCGATTAGCGTATCGTGGCCCACCTGAACCTGATTATCTAACTTTGTACCTGCTCCTATTGTCGTATCGCCTGTAACCCCCTTATCGATGGTGCATAAGGCTCCTATATCCACATTGTCCTCTATCACGACGCGCCCTCCAGAAAGCAATTTATCAAACCCTTCAGGCCTATTCTTGTAGTAAAAGGCATCTCCGCCTAATACACTACCGGCATGTATAGTTACACTGTTACCAATAACACAATTATCATAAATACTAACGTTGGTATGTATGGTACAATTATCACCTATACTTACGTTGTTGCCAATAAAAACGTTAGGCTGAACAATTGTATTCTTTCCTATGTATGCTGATGTGGCAATGACATTAGTTGCCGCTGCAAAGGGTCTAAAGTAATTAGTTAAGGTATTAAAATCGCGAAAGGGATCATCAGAAATCAGTAAGGCTTTACCTTCTGGACAATCTACCTCCTTATCAATAAGGATAATAGTAGCCTTGGATTGCAATGCCTTCTCATAGTATTTTGGGTGGTCTACAAAGACAATATCACCAGGCATTACCACATGAATTTCGTTCATGCCTAATACCGGGAAGTCATTAGGCCCCACAGCAGTACAGCCAATTATCTCAGCTATTTGTTTTAAGGAGAAAGTGGTAGGGAATTTCAAGCTTATTCTTTTACGCGCTCCATATAGGAACCGTTTGAGGTATCTATTTTAATTTTGTCTCCTTCATTTATAAACAAAGGCACATTTACTTCTGCTCCAGTTTCAACCTTTGCTGGTTTAGTTGCATTAGTAGCGGTATTTCCTTTGACACCAGGCTCCGTATATGTGATCTCTAAAATCACACTTGCCGGCATATCCACAGATAAAGGCAAGCTGTCCTCTGTATTAAACATAATTTTCACTATTTCCCCCTCCTTTAATAGGCCAGGCGCGTCTAAGGAACTTTCTTCTAGCGTAATTTGATTATAATCATCTGTATTCATAAAGTGGTAGGTCTCCCCCTCCGGATATAAATATTGATAAGAGCGTGTCTCTACCCGCACATCTTCAATTTTGTGACCTGCTGAAAATGTATTATCCAAAACTTTTCCGGAGGAAACACTTTTTAGTTTTGTTCGCACAAAAGCTGGTCCTTTGCCTGGTTTCACATGTTGAAAATCAATAATTTTATAGATATCGTTATTATATCTTATACAAAGTCCTTTTCTAATATCGGATGTAGATGCCATTTAAATTTATTTAAAATATTGATTTTCCTAGTTGATCTTGGGGTAGCCGTTTTGATATTTAATTCGTACTGAAATAGCCCTTCATAATTCCTCGTTGTGAATCCCGAATAAATTGAAGGATTTCATCCCGCTCTGGAGTAGCTTCCATTTCGGCTTCAATAATCTGTACCGCTTGAGAATTATTGTAGTTTTTTTGATACAGTATTCTATAAATATTTTGAACCTGTCTAATTTTTTCAGACGTAAAGCCTCTTCTTCTTAGCCCGACAGAGTTGATACCTACGTATGACAAAGGTTCCCGAGCAGCCTTTACATAAGGAGGAACATCTTTACGCACCAAAGATCCACCGGTAACAAAAGCGTGTTGTCCAATAGATACGAATTGATGCACGGCAACTAATCCTGCTAGGATAACATTGTCACCAATAGTAACATGGCCTGCCAAGGTAGAATTGTTTGAGAAAATACAATTATCACCTACAAAACAGTCATGGGCAATATGACAATACGCCATAATAAGGCAATTCTTACCTATTACTGTCTTCATTCTATCCGATGTGCCTTTATGAATGGTAGCACATTCGCGAATAGTGGTATTATTTCCAATGAAGACCGTTGTTTCCTCTCCTTCATATTTAAGGTCCTGCGGTGGTGCAGAAATCACCGCTCCTGGAAAAATATTACAATTCTTTCCAATTCGTGCACCTTCCATAATGGTCACGTTGGAACCTATCCAAGTACCATCACCGATAATTACGTTATTGTGAATTGTAGTAAACGGTTCCACAACAACATTTTTTGAAATTTTTGCTCCGGGATGTATATAAGCCAATGGCTGATTCATACTATGTTCTTTTAACTATTTGTGCCATCATCTCTGCTTCGCTTACTAATTTATCATTGGCATAGGCATACGCTTGCATATGACATATTCCCCTTCTAATAGGAGTAATTAGGCTACAATGGAAAATTAAGGTATCCCCTGGCAATACCGGTTTTTTAAATTTCACTTTGTCTATTTTCATAAATAGCGTCAGGTAATTTTCCGGATCAGGTACAGTACTCAGTACCAAAATACCTCCCGTTTGGGCCATCGCTTCTACTTGTAGCACTCCTGGCATAACCGGTGCACCAGGAAAATGCCCTGTAAAGAAAGGCTCATTCATGGTAACGTTCTTCATTCCAACAACATGCTGCTCGGAGAGTTCTATGATACGATCTATCAAAAGGAAAGGAGGTCTATGTGGGAGCATTGCCATGATTTGATGGATATCCATAAAGGGGGGCAAGCTTAAATCGTATTTGGGGACCTTGTTCCTCTTTTCCAATTTAATAATATTGGAAAGCTTTTTAGCAAACTGAGTATTTACAAAATGCCCCGGTTTGTTAGCAATGACCTTACCCTGTATTCTGGTTCCTGCTAAAGCCAAGTCCCCGATAACATCTAAAAGCTTATGACGAGCTGCCTCGTTAGGTTGGTGTAACGTAAGATTATCTAGAATACCATTTGGTTTTACAGATAGCTTCTTTTTATTAAAAGCTTTCTCCAGTTTCTTCATAGTTGCTTCAGAAATCTCTTTATCTACATAAACGATGGCGTTGTTTAAATCGCCGCCTTTAATAAGACCATTTTCTAATAACATCGCCAATTCATGCAAAAAGCTAAAGGTGCGTGCATCGGCGATTTCAGTCTTAAAATCAGATAGTCGCTCCAATGTTGCGTTTTGGGTGCCCAGCACTTTTGTTCCAAAATCGACCATAGTGGTCACCTGGTATTCATCTGAAGGAATTACAGTTATTTCGCTTCCAGTAGCCTCATCCTTAAAGGAGATCACTTCCTTAATGACATATACATCACGCGTAGCTTTTTGCTCAACGATACCTGCTTCTTCTAGCGCGGCTACAAAAAATTTAGAAGAACCATCCATAATTGGTGGCTCGGGAGCATCTAACTCTATAAGAACATTATCTACCTCTAATCCTACCAAAGCTGCCAAAACATGTTCCGAAGTCTGTATTCTTACACCCCTTTTCTCCAAGTTTGTGCCTCGTTGTGTGTTGATGACGTAATTTGCATCTGCCTCTATGATGGGTTGCCCCTCTAAATCAATCCGCTTAAAGGCATATCCATGGTTTTCCCCAGCCGGCAAAAATTTAAGAGTAACGTTGGCACCTGTATGCAAACCAACACCTGTGAGGGAAACTGCCCTCCCTATAGTACGTTGCTTATCTGTTGTTGTCTTCATCATCTGTCCTTTTTTTCAAGGTTGTCTATTCTATTAATTATTTTTGCTAAGTTCTTAAAATGAACGTACGACTTATTGTAGTCCCCATAATTTAAAGCGGGAGAACCTTGAAGCACCTCATTATTCTTTACATTTCTTCCTATTCCGGATTGGGCCTGTATCTTCACGTAATCCCCGATAACAATGTGACCAACTATCCCTACTTGCCCACCTATCATACAATGCTTTCCTATTTTTGTAGAACCTGCAACCCCCGTCTGTGCTGCAATAACGGTATGCTCGCCAATTTCAACATTGTGAGCAATCTGTATCTGATTATCCAATTTAACCCCAGTTCTTAAAATGGTTGACCCTAAGGTAGCCCTATCAATGGTAGTGCCTGCACCTACGTCTACATTGTCCTCTATAATCACATTCCCCGTTTGAGGAATCTTGGTGAATTCTCCTTTGTTATTTGGCGCAAAGCCAAAACCATCTGCTCCAAGAATAGCACCACTATGGATTACGCAATTCTTTCCAATTACAGTTTCCGAATAGATTTTTGCTCCTGCGAAGACGATAACACCATCTCCAATAGTAACGTTATCACCGATATATACGTTAGGATAAATTTTTACATTATTCCCTAAGCTTACATGGTTCCCTAAATATGAAAATGCTCCCAAATACACGTTTTCTCCGTACGTAGCCGTATCAGATTTAAAGACGGGTGCTTCTATACCTACCTTATTATCTTTTGCTTGATTGTAATATTCGAGTAGTTTAGAAAAGGATTCGTAGGCATCTTCCACCTTTATTAATGTAGTTGTAAAGGCTTGCTCGGGCACAAAGTCTTTATTAACTATAGTAACTGAAGCCTTTGTGTTGTAGATGAAAGATGTGTACTTAGGGTTGGCTAAAAATGTTAAGGAACCTATTTCCCCCTCTTCTATTTTTGCAAGTTTATGAACGGCTACCTCTGAATTTCCCTGTACTTCACCATCTAAAATGCCTGCAATTTGACCAGCTGTAAATACCATGAGTGCAAAAGTAAGAAAAATAGTTAAACGGCTTCTTTAGGGTAACAGATATAATATTTGGTTACGGTTTTGGACAAAGCATTTAAACTTAAGTGGTCCGATAGTTTAGCAACATCTACGATTTTACCATTTTTCTTCAAAATATTGATGTTCTGTTCGTAACGGTCATAGGCCTTATTCTCCAACTTTCCTTTAAAAACAAAGTAGCTGGTCTCCTCATCACTAAGCTTATACTTCTTTTTAGTCTCTTGAAACCTTTCCTTAAATCGTTTTTCCGATATGGGTTCTTTCTTTATTTTGATGTGTAGCAAGCGGCGATGCACTATCATTCTACAAAGCTCAGACAATACAAAATCTGCTGTATACTGCCACTCCTTAACTGCTGATAGGATATCGACATCGTCTAATTGTGCAAAAATCCCTAGGGTGTTGGAGTCAAAATTTTTCTTATCTACAGCCTTAGTTAAAAAGTATAATAAAGATCTGCTTGCATGAAGATTAACACCATCAGAAATAAGAAAACGGGCACGTTTTAATATACTTATCAGTAATTGTTCTGCAACAACGCCTGTTTTATGCAAATATGCTTGCCAGTACATAAACCGCCTTGCCATAAGAAATTTTTCTACGGAATAAATACCTTTTTCTTCTACAACTAACTGCCCATCTACAACGTTAAGCATGGTGATAAGTCGGTCCGAATTGGTATTCCCTTCGGCCACTCCTGTGTAAAAACTATCACGTTTTAAATAGTCCAAACGGTCTATATCTAGTTGGCTGCTTACCAATTGGTTTAGAAACCTTTTGGGGTGTTTCCCAGTAAAGATAGATAAGGCAACCGTTAAACTTCCGTTAAATAGCACATTTAGCTCCTGCATAAATTGAATAGAAATGTATTCATGGCTTACGCCTTCTACAATGCTACGTTCCATAGCATGAGAGAAAGGACCGTGCCCTATATCATGTAGAAGAATAGCACAAAGCAAGCCTTGCTCCTCTTCATCAGAAACGGCAACACCCTTAAAACGAAGTACTTGTACAGATTTTTGCATGAGATGTAGACATCCCAATGCATGATGAAATCGAGTATGATGTGCCCCAGGATAAACTAGATAGGAAAGTCCCATTTGAGATATTCTACGAAGTCGCTGAAAATAAGGGTGGGCAATCAGGTCAAATACTAATGGGTTCGGGATTCTAATAAATCCGTAAATTGGGTCATTGAATATTTTTAGTTTATTTGATTTGGACAATGTTCGTTTTATTTTGAATCAAAATCAAAGTTATGGAATTGTGACAACAAGTATAGCGTTAGGTTCATAGTTCTATAAAAATCGGTAAGACCTAAAATAATACTATAAAAAATACTGATAACAGGATGAGTAAAATAAAAATACTTTGGGTAGATGACGAGATAGATTTGTTAAAACCCCATATCCTCTTTCTAGAGGGTAAAGGATATGAAGTACTAACCTGTAAAAGCGGTCGGGAGGCTCTAGAGGAACTAGAGGAAACCAGTGTAGATATTGTTTTTTTAGATGAGAACATGCCAGGCATCTCTGGACTGGAAACCTTGAACGAAATAAAAGTGATGAATACTTCTATTCCCGTGGTAATGATAACCAAGAGTGAGGAAGAATTTATTATGGAAGAGGCCATTGGTTCCAAAATCGCGGACTACCTTATTAAACCCGTGAATCCAAACCAAATATTACTATCTCTAAAGAAAAATTTAGACCACTCTCGCTTAGTTTCAGAGAAAACCACGAGTAATTACCAACAAGAATTTAGAAAAATTGCCATGGATTTATCTATGGTTAATTCCTATGAAGAATGGGCGGAGTTGTATAAAAAATTAATTTACTGGGAATTACAGTTAGAGCAAATAGAAGATAGTGGGATGTTCGAGATTTTGGAGTCCCAAAAAGTGGAAGCCAACAACCAATTTGGGAAGTTCGTGGATAAGAATTATCAAGATTGGTTCTCTGATTATGATGCTCCGATTATGTCCCATACGCTGTTTAAAAAATGGATAGCCCCCGAAATAAAGGACACTAAAACGCTACTTGTAGTTGTGGATAACCTCAGGTACGACCAATGGTACGCTTTTGAGGATACCGTAAATACCTTTTACAAGAAACAGAAGGAAAAAAGTTATTTTAGTATTTTACCCACTGCTACCCAATATGCCCGTAATGCCATTTTTGCAGGACTAACACCATTGGATATGGAAAAAAAATATCCAAAGTGGTGGAAAAATGACACTGAGGAGGGTGGGAAAAATTTATTTGAGGATAAGTTCCTAGGCGAGCAGTTAAAACGGTTGGGGCTTGATATTACTTGGGATTACCATAAAATAAGTAGTCTAAAACAGGGGAAACATTTATCCCAAAATTTTAAATCGCAAAAGGACAATGACCTTACGGTTATCGTTTACAATTTTGTGGACATGCTTTCCCATTCCAAAACTGAGATGGAAGTTATAAAAGAACTAGCGTCCAATGACAAAGCATACCGCTCATTGACCCAAAGTTGGTTTAAGAATTCCCCTTTGTTGGAAATTATTCAACAAGCACAACAAATGGGGATGAAGCTTATCATTACCACAGATCATGGCACCATTAACGTAAAATCGCCTTCGAAAGTGGTCGGTGACCGAGATACCAGTGCTAATCTTCGTTATAAAACGGGCAGAAGTCTTACCTATGAAGATAGCGATGTACTAGCGGTAAGAGATCCTAAAAGTATTTTTCTTCCTACCATTAACATGAGTAGCTCCTATATTTTTGCCAAGAACGACTTATTCTTTGCCTACCCTAATAATTATAACCACTACGTAAGTTATTATAGGAACACGTATCAACACGGTGGTGTTTCCTTAGAGGAAATGATTATTCCGTTTGTGGTATTGGATCCTAAATAGTTGTTTCTTAGTTATTTTTATGTCTAGCTTAGCTCGCTTCAATTAAATTTAGAATATCATATAACATAGAAAAAGGCTTCCAAAACGGAAGCCTTTAATTTTATAATCAAGATAAACTAATAATTATTATGAATTAGCC
>JBLHNI010000143.1:0-8518 GCA_047650615.1 Maribacter sp. | reverse complement strand
GTAAGCAGTTCTAGAGAGCTTGGTTATAGAAAGGCATTAGAGGAACATTACATAAGCATTGATGAGCAGTTAATTTTAAGGCTGCCTTACAACGAGGATGTTAATGGGATAGAATCTTTTTTGGTCGAGAATAATTTTGATGCTATTTTATCTGTAAACGAAATATTTGCGATACACTGTATGGGCGTGGTTCAGAAGATGGGCTTGAAGATACCTAAGGATGTATCCGTTATAGGTTTTACAGATGGGATACTGTCTAAATATTCTGAGCCAAAATTAACTACCGTGGCACAACACGGCGATAAAATGGGAGAAGTTGCTGCAAAGTTGCTGATCGAAAAGATAGAAAACGATTTTGATGAAGAAGAGGAAGTTTTTTCCACAGAGGTCATCGCTGGCACTATTATCAGAAGGGAATCAACAATCAATTAGAATAGATGCGGAAAGTTGGATTTATTTTCGATTTGGACGGTGTTATTGTAGACACCGCCAAATACCATTATTTGGCTTGGAAAAAATTAGCGAATGAATTGGGTTTTGAGTTTACACATGAGCAGAACGAGCTTTTTAAAGGCGTAAGTAGAAAACGGTGTTTGAATATTTTATTGGATATTGGAGATGTTACCGCAACCCAAGAACAGTTTGATAGGTGGATGGTAGATAAGAATGTAGATTATTTGGAGTACATAGAAAATATGGATTCTTCCGAAATTTTACCTGATGTTCCAAGGGTTCTTGATTATTTAAAGGAACGGGATATTCCTATCGCATTGGGTTCTGCTAGTAAGAACGCAAGGCCTATTTTGAAAAAGGTGGGACTTCTGCATTATTTTGATGCTATAGTGGATGGGAATAATGTTACAAAAGCCAAGCCAGACCCAGAAGTCTTCTTAATCGCCGCTAAAAAATTAGGGGTAAACCCTTTAGGTGGTGTTGTTTTTGAGGATGCCGTTGCGGGAATACAAGCCGCTAATACTGCGGGAATGATAAGTATAGGCATCGGGAATGCTCAAATTTTATCCGAAGCAGCGTATAATTTTAATGATTTCACAGAAATGGATTCATGTTTTTTGGATGGGCTGAAAGCCTTAACCTAAATACCATACCTCATTTAAGGTTATAATCTACATCAGATTAGAACAAGGATTAAAAATAAAATAAAATAAAAAGGTTTCTCTTCCTTTCTGTCAGCAGTAAGGTTTGCTAAAATAGGTTTAGCACAATAGGGAAATTATAATAAAAGAGCAATAGCATGAATCAAGATTATATAAAAGCGGACAATTGGTCCATTATAGAAGAGGGTTTTGATAAGGTTCGTGTTAAATCTTCCGAAAGTCTTTTTAGTATCGGAAATGGAGCCATGGGACAACGGGCCAATTTCGAGGAAATGTATACTGGAGAAACATTTCAAGGGAGTTACGTTGCAGGCGTGTACTACCCCGATAAAACTCGTGTAGGTTGGTGGAAGAACGGGTATCCTGAATATTTTGCCAAAGTATTGAACGCACCCAATTGGATTGGGATAGGTGTTTCGGTAAATGGCGAGGCCCTGGATTTGAACAGATGTAAAAAGGTGTCTAATTTCCGTAGGGAATTGAATATGCAAGAAGGTTGGTATAAAAGAACTTTTTCAGCAACGCTTACCAACGGAATAGAAGTACAATTAGAATCACTACGTTTTTTGAGTTTAGATTTGGAAGAATTAGGAGCCATATCCTACAAGCTTAAAGTTTTAACTACCGACGCCGAGATTACTTTTGAACCATATTTGGATAGCGGAATTACAAATGAGGACAGTAATTGGGACGATAAATTCTGGAATACGACCAACATAAGTTTCACTGATAATCGTGCATTTATTGAGGCACATACCATGAAGACTAATTTTGAAACTTGTACGTATATGCAAGCGTATTTAGATTATCAGGGTGAGTCCGTTTCCTCAGGTATAGGTGCTGAAACAGAAACCACTGTTTCCTTTGCCTTTAAACAAAAAGTGAAAGCCGGCGAAACCGTAACCTTGACAAAATTTGGCGGCTATACCGTTTCCCGTAACCACAAATCGGGTAATTTGTTGGACGCAGCAAATAGAGTTTTGGATAAAGCCGGTGCATTAGGTTTTGATGAATTATTGGAAAAGCAGAAAAAAGCTTGGAACAACATCTGGCAAATGAGCGACATTACTATAGAAGGGGATGTAAAGGCGCAACAGGGAATACGTTTCAATATATTTCAACTGAATCAGACCTATTTGGGAACAGATTCCAGATTAAACATAGGCCCAAAAGGATTTACAGGAGAAAAATACGGTGGTAGTACCTACTGGGATACCGAAGCGTATTGCCTTCCGTTTTACATGGCTACTAAGGATGATACCGTAGCGAGAAAGTTATTGAAATATCGCTATAATCACTTGGAAAAAGCGATTGAGAATGCTAAAAAACTAGGTTTTTCTAATGGTGCCGCGCTATACCCCATGGTAACCATGAATGGCGAAGAATGTCATAACGAGTGGGAAATTACCTTCGAGGAAATACATAGGAACGGTGCCATCGCTTTTGCCATATATAATTATTACAGATATACGAGCGATTACAGTTACATACCCGAAATGGGATTAGAAGTGCTCATAGGTATTTCAAGGTTTTGGCACCAGAGGGTTAATTTTTCTGAAGAAAAAGCTAAGTATGTGATGCTAGGCGTAACAGGACCTAACGAATACGAAAACAATGTAAATAACAACTGGTATACAAATTACCTGGCCAAGTGGTGTATCAATTACACCCTTGCGCAGTTAGGTAAGGTGAAAGATGGGTATTCGGAAGATTATAGTCGTATTATAGGTAAGACTAAGTTGACCAATCTCGAATGTGAGCATTGGAAAGAAGTAGCGGATAATCTTTACTTCCCGTTTTCAGAAAAGCAGCAGGTGTATTTGCAGCAAGATGGTTTTTTGGACAAAGAAATGATTAAGGTGGCAGATTTGCCAACAAGCGAACGCCCTATTAACCAAAAATGGAGTTGGGATAGAATTCTACGTTCCCCCTACATTAAACAAGCAGATGTATTGCAAGGTTTTTATCTGTTTGAAGACCATTTTTCAAAGGAGGAGTTGGAACGGCATTTTGATTTCTACGAACCTTTTACGGTGCATGAATCTTCATTATCGCCTTGTGTTCACAGCATACAGGCTGCAAAGCTAGGAAGAATGGAACAGGCGTATCGATTTTATCTGCGTACCTCCAGATTAGATTTGGATGATTACAACAAAGAAGTGGAGGAAGGTTTACATATTACCTCCATGGCTGGCACTTGGATGAGCATTGTGGAAGGTTTTGGAGGTATGCGAGTGTTGGATGATAAACTATCTTTTACGCCTCAAATTCCCAGCCAATGGAAGACCTATTCCTTTAAGGTTAATTTTAGAAATAGAATTATAAAGGTTGTTGTAACTCCGAACAATACAAGTTTTGAACTTAGTGGGACGAATGAAATGTCTATAAGGGTAAATGGGAAACGCATTACGCTGTTGCCAGGAAAGGTAATTACCGTTTAATAGTTAAAATAGGATGACGCAAAAAGCATGTATATTATTTTTGTGCTTTGTAGTATTGGCTAGTTTTTCATGTGAAGAAAAGGCTAAAAAACCAGTTCCGGATATTATGAGTAAGGATAGAAAAATTGTAGTTTATCAAGTGTTTACCCGTTTGTTTGGGAATACGAATACCACAAACAAACCTTGGGGTACTATAGACGAGAACGGTGTTGGCAAGTTTAATGATTTCACCAACGAGGCTTTAAAAGAAATTAAGGATTTGGGCATTACGCATATCTGGTATACTGGAGTGCCGCATCATGCCGTAATTAACGACTATACTAACTATGGTATTTCAAACGATGACCCTGATATCGTAAAAGGTAGGGCAGGTTCGCCCTATGCAGTAAAGGATTACTATAATGTAAACCCAGATCTTGCGGTAGATCCAAAAAATAGGTTGGAGGAGTTTAAAGCATTGTTAAAAAGAACCCATGCAAAAGGGATGAAGGTCATTATTGATATCGTTCCAAATCATGTGGCACGTGATTATAAAGGATTGACCAATCCTGAAGGGATTTCAGATTTTGGCGCAAATGATGATAAGACCACTGTATACCGTAAGAATAATAATTTTTATTATATCCCAGGAAGTACTCATAAGGTGCCTGAGTGGCGGGATGGATATGCACCATTGGGAGGCGAACAAGATGTCTTGGTCGATTCAAAATTTGCTGAAGTTCCGGCAAAATGGACGGGTAACGGGTCTAGACTGGCACAACCCGATTGCAACGATTGGTATGAAACCGTTAAAATTAATTATGGCGTGCGCCCAGACGGTACTGCAAACTTTGAGATACTTCCTCAAGAGTTTTTAGAAAAAGACGTTGAGGCTCATTTTAAGTTTTGGAAGAATAAAGAGGTTCCAGATTCTTGGAACAAGTTTACCGATATTGCTTTGTACTGGATGGATTTGGGTGTAGATGGTTTTCGCTACGATATGGCAGAAATGGTGCCGGTTGAGTTTTGGAGTTATATGAATTCCAGTATCAAAATGAAAAATCCTGATGCTTTTTTACTGGCTGAGGTGTATAATCCAGATTTATACCGAGAATATATCCACAAAGGAAAAATGGACTACCTCTACGATAAAGTGGAGCTGTACGATAGTATAAAACACATCATGCAAGGTCAAGGGTGGACAGATCACATCCCTGTAGTTCAAAACGGATTAAAGGACATAGAGCACAACATGCTTCATTTTTTGGAAAATCATGACGAACAGCGTATCGCTAGTCCAGAATTTGCAGGCAGTGCACAACTTGCTATGCCTGCCATGGTGGTTTCGGCCACGTTGAGTACTTCTCCCACGATGCTTTATTTTGGTCAGGAAGTCGGAGAGTCTGGTGCTGAAAATGCAGGGTTTGGGAGTCCGTCACGAACTTCTATCTTCGATTACATTGGGGTGCCCAGTTTTCAAAGATGGGTGAATGATAAAAAATTTGACGGGGGTCAACTTAGGCCTCAAGAGACCTTACTACGAGATTTTTATAAGCGGCTTTTGAATTTTACAATTGGTAGTGACGCGCTTATGGGAGCATACCAAGAAATCCATTTTTATAACAAAGAACAAACAGAAAACTATGACCATCGGGTATTGTCCTATGCACGTTGGAGCACTAATGAAAAACTGGTAGTTGTTTCTAATTTTGATAAAGACAAACGGTACTCCTTCGATTTAAAGATTCCTCAAGAAATTATTCAGGAATGGAAACTTGAAGATGGAATTTACTTAGCTGTAGATGGTCTTTATGGTTCTGAGAAACAACTACTAGTTAAGAACGGGGTGGGACATATTTCCATTGCCCTTCATCCTCTAGAATCCTTTATATTTGAATTAAAATAGAATAAACATGTTGAAAAAAATTATACTTTTAATCATGATCATGATTTTTAGTTCTTGCGAGATAGAAAAACCTTTGGTCATTGGTCATAGAGGTGCTATGGGGCACGAAACGGAAAATACCTTAGCATCTGTTCAAAAAGCACTTGATCTTGGCGTTGATATGATTGAAATTGATGTTTTTAAAATAAGTACTGGGGAGGTTGTAGTTTTTCATGATCAAACTGTGGAAAGGCTAACGAACGGTCCTGGAAATATAGAGGAATATAATATTTCGGATTTAAGTCGATTAACATTGGATGGTGGCCACAAAATACCAATGCTGCAAGATGTTTTAAAGCTGATAGATAACAAGGTGGCTTTGAATATTGAATTAAAAGGGGCTAATACTGCGGATAAGGTAAATCATGTTATTCAGTTTTATACTAAATCGAGAGGTTGGTCCCCTGAAAATTTCATTATTTCTAGTTTTAACTGGGAAGAGCTAAGAACATTGCGAAAATTAAACGATAGCGTGGCTATTGCCATTTTAACAGAAGATAATCCATTGGACGCACTTGCAATTGGGACAGAATTGAATGCGGTTGCTATCAATCCATATTTTAAAAATCTAGATGCAGACGTAGTAGCAAAAATAAAGCAGGCTGGTTTTAAGATCTATACTTGGACGGTGAACGAGCCAGATGATATTACAGCTATTAAAAATATAGGTGTAGACGGTATTATTACCAACTTTCCGGAACGCGTGCACTAATGCACGATATTATTATAATAGGAGGTGGTGCAGCAGGATTTTATTCAGCCATACATATAGCTGAGGGTTTACCAAACCTAAATATCGCTATTTTGGAACGAGGCAAAGAAGTGCTAACCAAAGTAAAGGTTTCCGGCGGTGGTCGCTGCAATGTCACCCATGCGCAATTTGACCCAAAAGAACTTAGCACAAACTATCCCAGAGGTGAAAAAGAGCTTTTGGGCCCTTTTCACAGCTATGCTAGCGGCGATACCGTAGGTTTTTTTGAAGCACGTGGTATCGAACTAAAAATAGAGGATGATGGCAGAATGTTCCCAGCCAGTAATTCTTCCCAAACCATTATCGATTGCTTTACTTCAGAAGCGGAACGTTTAGGTATAACCCTTCATACACGTTGTTCCGTTACTGGAGTTAAACGGGTAGCAAATGGAGCTGAATATTTTTGGGAAGTGGTGACTCATGAAAACACGTTTAAGACCCGTTATTTGGTCATGGCCACGGGTAGCAATCCCAAAATATGGAATTTAATACAGCAATTGGGGCATACGATTGTTCCACCTACTCCATCCTTGTTTACTTTTAATATTTCCGATGAGCGCATTTCTGATATTCCCGGACTAAGTACCATGGCCGAGGTGCGCGTTTTGGATAAAAAGGGAAAGCATCAAAAACTTAAGTCTAAAGATGCAAAGGAAGGTGTATTGTTCTCCGAAGGTCCCTTGTTGATTACCCATTGGGGCATGAGTGGACCTGCGATTTTGAAATTATCAGCGTGGGGAGCCCGACTATTAAAGGAATATGATTATCAATTTAAAATTTCCGTGAACTGGGCACCTGAATACCATCAAAATGGATTGGTAGATTTGTTTATGGAAGTAAAACAGGTGGAACGTAAGACCGTCTTACGAACCAAAGTATTGGAAGTTCCTAAACGACTTTGGAAGAACTTGGTTGCCGCTGCGGGAATAAAAGACACTGAAACGTGGCCAGATGTATCCAAACAGCAATTGCAGAAACTAGCGGAACAACTTACGCAGTGTGTTTTTCAAGTAAACGGGAAGAGTACCTTTAAGGAAGAATTCGTAACTGCAGGAGGTGTGGAGCTTAAGGAGGTTAATTTTAAAACCTACGAAAGTAAACTGTTACCACAGCTTTATTTTGCGGGTGAAATCATTAATGTAGATGCCATAACCGGAGGCTTCAATTTTCAGAACGCTTGGACCGGAGGCTATTTGGCCGCGCAAGGAATTATCCAGAACGAAACCCTAAATAAATAAACCAGTATGCAAACGTACATTGCTTTTTTAAGGGGAATCAATGTAGGTGGAAGAAACAAGATACCAATGTTAGCATTGCGTCAAGCTCTAGAAAGTTTTGGTTTTAAGAACGTCAGAACCTACATCCAAAGTGGTAACGTGGTATTTGAAGCTGGGTTGAGTTCTACCGATGTAATCATTACCTCCATCGAAAAAATGATTCTAGATACTTTTGGATGTAGCGTTCCTGTCCTGGTAATAACTACAGCGCAATTGGAGTCTATTTTATCTCAGTGTCCCTATAACGATGAAGTACAAATCAGTACGAACAAAAGCTATTTTGTCTTGTTATTTGAAAGGCCGAAGCAAGAATTATTAAAGATTTTTAAAGTGCTGACGTATCCCAACGAACAGTTTCAAGTTTCCGATGCATGTATTTATTTATTGTGCCTAAATGGATATGGTAAAGCCAAGCTCAACAATAATGCGATTGAATCCAAGTTGAAAGTGGTGGCTACGGCTCGAAATTATAGGACCATGCAGAAAGTGCTGGCTTTGGTAGATTAGTTATATGGTGGGATGCTTTTTTTAATTTGGTCTAACGTCAATTCAACTCCCAAATCTTATAATTCAAAGCCGTCGCAAAACACACCCAAAGTAAGTAGGGAACAAGGAGAAGGGCGGCTACTCTGCTGACTACATAAAACCTTCTTATAGTTAGGAATAACATACACAAAAGTGCTAGGATGACCAGTAATGCCAAAAAGGGATTTCTCAATCCAAAAAAGGAAATACTCCAGAAGGCATTTAAAAGCAGTTGAAAGCCAAAATAGTATAAGCCCGTTTTAACCCACTTGTGATGAAAGCCCTTTGCCCAAACCCAACCTGCGGAAACCCCCATGAGAATGTATAGCTCAGTCCATACAAGTGCGAAAAGCCAGCTTGGCGGATTGAAGCTTGGTTTATTTAGCGTTACAAACCATGTGTTTACGGAGCTCTGCGTTGCTGCGCTGGCAAGAAAACCAAAAATAAGGCAGGTGAAAACGCAAATAGCAATATAGGTAAGTTTT
>JBLHNI010000142.1:0-8522 GCA_047650615.1 Maribacter sp. | reverse complement strand
TTTATATGGATATTTTCAAGGGTCAAAACCTTCTAGAGTTCTCCGATTGGTTAAAAACGGACCTGGATTGCAAGGAAAACCTTTCCGAGATCAAATGGAAATATGGCTACAAATGCGTCAGATGCAACCATCGCGGCGCCCAGGTGCGCAAGGATTTTTCAAGGACCTGCAACATCTGTGGGCACACGAAGTCGGGAACGTCCAATACGTGGTTCCACAAGGACAAGTTCGGGGTGCGCAAGGCATTTTTCATCTGCTTCGAGATGGCCACCAGAACCAAGAGCCTTTCGGCAAGCTATATGGGAGTGCGTTACGGGGTAACGGAGAAAATGGCGCGCCTTTTCATGCTCAAGGTTAGGGAGGCCATGGAGTCCATCGGGAGCGACCCCACGGACGGTACGGTACACGTTGACGAATTCGTACTTGGCGGAGTTGAAAAAGGAAAGATAGGCCGTAGCTACGAGACCAAGAAAAAGAAGGCGGTAAGGGCGGTACAGCTTACCGAGGACGGGAAGGTCAAAGGGATGTACGCCATGCGGATAGCGGATTTCTCGGCAAGGTCCCTACAGGACATCTTCATCGACAGCACCAGCAGATCCGCCAAGATAACGACCGATAAGTGGAAAGGGTACGTGCCGATAGCCAAAGCATAGGGTATTACGCAAGTCGAAAGTAACAAGGGACTCAACTTCAAGGCCATACAGACTTATGATACACCAGATAAAGTCATCAATAAGAACGACCTGCTCGTGGGCGAGCGATTTCAACATAAACAGATATTTCAACGAATTTTGTTTCAGGATAAACCGCTCGCAGAGTAAAGAGACGATTTTCAACAACCTGGTAACAAAAAGGGTCGACAAGAAAAAAGTATATCAAAGAAATTTGATATGTAGCTAACTACTGACCTCTAATTTTCTAAAAGAAAATGGATTAAAACTTGTCTTTTTCTATGGTCAAAGAAACTAAAGACATCTTCAATTACGATATGATAAAAATAAAAAAACCGTCGATGTATGTATCGACGGTTTCAAAATATGTGGGTGTAAATGGTTTTACATATTTACGATAATGAATTCTGATCTCCGGTTTAGGTAGTGTTTACCTTCGGGGCAAGCAACTCTACCGTTACATTCGTTAAGCAATTGTTGTTCCCCGTATCCTATTGCACTTTCGATACGGTTGGCATCAATGCCTTGCGATATAATATACTCCCTAGTAGATTTTGCTCTCTTCTCTGAAAGGTAATCGTTATAGACGGCGCTACCTCTGGAATCGGTATGGGACTCAATTTTTATAACCATATTAGGATACTCCGTCATTACTTCGATAAGCTTATCCAATTCTTTACCTGCATCTTCTCTAATATAAGATTTGTCAAAATCAAAATGAATCATTTCTGTTTTCAGCTTTCGAATACCATCTTCTACTGCAATCATTTCTTGGAGCTTTTTCATGGCAACGTTCACATTGATAGTATCATTTTCCGTAGTGGCTACTTTTAGCTCATTTACAAAAAATGTTTTCTTATTCGTTTTTAGGATGTACTTCGTATCGGCATCTAAATCCTCAAATATAAAGCTACCATCTTCACCTATTTCTACCTCCTTCAGCTTAATATTGTTTTCATCTAGGAGTTGTACCAATGCCTTTGGCATAACATCGCCAGTTACAACCTCTGTTACAATACCCGCTATAGCATTTATGTTTGTCGTAACTTCTTCTGCTATGAGATGTTTAAAGGAATAGATATCATCAAATCCTTTACCACCTTCGCGGTTAGACGCAAAAAACCCTTTCTTAGTTTCTTCGTTTATAATATAAGAGAAATCATCCTTATTACTGTTAATGGGCTTCCCAAGATTTTTTACTTCAGAAAATCCATTTTCTTCGTCAAAAATAGCTTCGTAAATATCTAAGAAGCCTAAGCCTATATGACCATTAGAGGAAAAGTATAATTTTTCACCATTAATAAATGGGAACATTTCCTTTTGTTCCGTGTTAATTTCAGGACCAAGATTTTTAGGGGAAGAAAAGCTACCATCTTCAAGAACATCAACCACGAAAATATCCGAATCACCTATGCTGCCTGGCATATCTGAAGCGAAGTAAAGTTTTTTTCCGTCTTTACTTAGTGCAGGATGGCCTGTAGAATAAGAGTCGCTATTAAAAGCAAGTTCGGTAGCTTCCGTCCATTTACCATCTACTTTTTGAGATTGGTAGATTTTTAAATGGTTGATTCCCTTGCTGTCTCTTTTAAGTTTTTTACCGTAGTTATTTCTAGTAAAATACATGGTTGTATTGTCAGAAGAGAAAGTCACACCAGCCTCGTGATATTTTGTATTTACTTCTTTAGAGAATTTTATTACATTTTTAATATCGGAAGACTCTTCGTTAAGTTGTCCTAGATATAAATCTAAATAAGGTTGGTTATCCCATTTATACCTTCTGGTAGTTAAAAAGGATGAATCGTTTGCAGAGGCAAATACAACATCATTTTCATTATGGAACATAGGAGCAAAATCTGAGTATTCTGAATTGATACTTAGATTTTGGATTTCAAACGTCTCAGGGGCGTTTAATATTTCATCCAGTACCATTTCGTTTTTTTCAACTACGGATAGAGTCTCGCTTTCGCGCGACATCTTTTTATTGTAAAGACGCATAAGTCTTTTTGACCTTGCATATTTGCCGTTTCCTTTTAAGGAATGCGCATATTTAAAAATATTGTCTGCTGACATTTCCTCTTCATATTCTTCGTACAAAATAGTATACCATTTATAGGCTTGTTCCATATTGGTGTTAAAGTAGTTTGCATCACCTGCTTTTTCCAATACCTCAAAAGAGTAATTGCTATTATCTTGTAACGCCTGTTCGTAAAAATAAGATGCTTCGGCATACCACATTTTATTAAAATACTTGTCGGCTCTTTTAATAAGTTTATCGGCCGAGCTTGATATAGCATATATAGAACCCTTTTTTTTCTCTGGAACACTCGTTTCGACTACTGCATTGTTGGATGGTGCTTCAGTATCAGGAATGCTATTGGTAACATGAAGTATCCAAACATCATCCTTAAATTTATTATCGAATTTAGATTGATGGTCTTCTATGGCACTCTCCCAATCATTATGTCGGTTTACATATAGATAGTATAGGTCGTTCTCTGGATTTTTTAAATACCCTGAATCAAATCCTTTTTTAGAAAACTTCTTTACTTCCCTACTTAGTTTCTTAGATTGACTAAAAACACCTGAAACTAAATAATAGCCATTTTTTACATCTGGGACAGCTCTAAATGTTCGCTGTGGTATGCCGTTTTCTATGGCTGAAACAATAAATGCGTCTTGGTCGCTAGGTTCTGCATCTTGGGATTGATACGGTTTAGAGACATCTGCCACGGTTGTTTGACTTGTAGTCTTTGTCTCTTGAAAGCTTTGTGCAGATACACAAGAGCAAAAAAGAAATATAAAAGCACTAAAATAGTTTTTCATGATTAAAGCTTGTGTATAAAATGAACATCAGCTAGTTTGATTATAATTGATTTTCAATACTTCTGAGTCACGAAAATAGAGGTAATGGGGGGGTAGGATTATATTTTGTTGTGAAAGCTATATAATCTGTAGTGTATCATTATAAAAATGATTTATGGAAACCAAATAGTGTATAGGAATATAGCTAAATTCTTCCGAAAATGAAAAATATCACATTCGGTATATAATTTAAACAAATATTAGAGATGTATTTAGGCTTGAGTAGCTAAAAACGGGTGATTTGGTTCATGCACGAACATCATAGGATACACTAGCGTTTTGAAATAAAAAAAGGCCACAAGATACGCTTGTGGCTAAGATTTAAAAAAAAAAGGTACGCTGCGACTAGTCTTTTTTTGTTTCGTCTAGCTGCTCATCCTCCTTAGAAGCATCTTTAAATTCTTTAATACCACTGCCAAGGCCGCGCATTAATTCTGGAATTTTCTTTCCTCCAAAAAGCAAAAGCACAACCAATACTACGATGCCAATCTGCCATGGACCAATAGCTAATATTATATTCGAAAATGTCATATCGTTATCTTTTAAGACTTTTACGAAGGTAATAAAATCTAGTTTATTTAGCTAGAATATTAACGTATGCAAATGCAAATTAGAAATTATGAGAAAAACGCACCTATTTGGAAGGAAAACCCACAGCGTGAAGGTGCTCCCAGACTATGTATATTTTTAGGATGAATAGCGCGTATTTTAATTTCTAAGTTTATCTTTGTTACAATGGCCAAAAAGCAAAAAAAAAGGAAGGAAATTAAGCGAAAATTGCTTCATAAGTATCGGTTGGTGATACTTAATGAAAGTACTTTTGAGGAAAAGATATCCTTTAAACTAAGTAGGCTAAATGTTTTTGTTACTGGTTCTTTATTAATGATTGGGCTAATTGGCTTAACTATATTATTGATTGCCTTTACGCCATTAAGAGAATATATTCCAGGGTATTCTTCAACCAAACTTAAAAAGCAGGCCACAGAGCTTACGTACAAAACAGATTCTTTAGTGCGAATTCTAATTTATACCAATAGGTATTTAGATAACATTAGAATGGTGCTCAAGGGAGATATAGAGAACAATGAGGTAAACAGAGACTCATTATTCCAACAATTTAAAATAGATCCAGCATCTATAGATTTAACCCCAACGAGACAGGATTCCCTATTAAGGGCAGAAGTTGCCTTGGAGGACAAGTACAATTTGTTCGAAAGAAATTCAGATAAAAAAACCATGGTACTTTTTCCGCCTATAACCGGAAGTGTTACCATGCTTTTTGATGCAGAAGAGAAACACTATGCGGTAGATGTGGTTGCGCCATTGGATACTCCGGTAAAAGCAGCAGCAAATGGCACTGTAATTTTTTCCGAATGGACCGCAGAAACAGGTTATGTTATCATTTTAGAGCATGAGGGCGGCTTACTTACTGTTTACAAACATAATGGTTCCTTGGCCAAATCTCAGGGTGCTGTGGTACGAGGCGGGGAAGTAATTGCTTCAGTAGGAAATACGGGCGAGCTTACGACAGGGCCACATTTACACTTCGAACTTTGGGACAACGGAACCCCGATGAACCCTTTAGACTTCATTGATTTTAATTAAAAACTATGTCCCTAAAAGAAGTAGCCGCCAAGGTGTTTGCAAGTTACATACATAGAAAGACCCAAAAATGGGTCAATAATCCAATACAAACACAGCAGAGGGTTTTCAGGGAACTTTTAGATAAAGCAGCCGATACTGAATTTGGTAAGGACCATGGGTTTAAAACTATTCGCTCTTTTGAGGATTTTTCAAAACAGGTTCCAATACGAGATTATGAAGAATTGAAACCCTACGTAAGCAAAGTTGTGGAGGGAGAGAGCGGTATACTCTGGCCAGGACAACCGGTATATTTTGCGAAAACATCGGGCACCACTTCAGGGGCTAAATACATCCCCATAACAAAGGAATCCATTAAATATCAAATAGAGGCATCTAGAAACGCCATGCTCCATTATATCCATGAAACGGGTAAGGCTGGTTTTGTAAATGGAAAAATGATTTTTTTACAGGGCAGTCCGGAGCTACAAGAAAAAAACGGAGTTAAATTGGGCAGACTTTCTGGTATCGCTGCTCATTATATTCCTAATTATTTACAAAAAAATAGATTACCAAGCTGGGAAACGAATTGTATCGACGATTGGGAAACCAAAGTAAATGCAGTAGTAGAAGAGACTAAGGACCAAGATATGACTGTAATTGCAGGAATTCCTTCTTGGGTACAGATGTATTTTGAGAAACTACAAGAAAAAACCAACCGAAATATTGGCGAGCTTTTCGAAAATTTTGAGCTTTTTATCTACGGGGGTGTAAATTACGAGCCATATCGGAAAAAGTTCGAGGGTCTTATAGGAAGGCGAGTTGCAAGTATCGAATTATTTCCTGCGAGCGAAGGGTTTTTTGCTTATCAAAATTCCCAAAAAGATAAGGGATTGCTACTGCTTCTAAATGCTGGAATTTTTTATGAGTTCGTGAAGGCAGATGAATTTTTATCGGAGAATAGGAAGCGTATTACACTTAAGAACGTAGTTAAAGATATTGACTATGTGATGATTATATCTACAAATGCGGGTTTGTGGGCATACAATCTTGGAGATACCGTTCGGTTTACTTCTTTAAAACCCTTCAAAATTATAGTTTCAGGAAGAATCAAGCATTTTATTTCTGCTTTCGGGGAACATGTGATTGCGAAAGAAGTGGAAGAGGCCATGTTAGAGGCTACGGAAAAGACAGGAGCACGCGTAAACGAGTTCACCGTAGCTCCCCAAATCATACCAGAAAACAATCAACTTCCCTATCACGAATGGCTAATTGAATTTGAAAAGGAACCAAATGATATGGCTGCATTCATACAAATATTAGATAAGGCGCTTCAACTTCAGAATAGTTATTATGACGATTTAATAACAGGAAAAATATTGCAGACTTTGAAAATTACGTCCATACAACCAGGAGGGTTTAGGGCTTACATGAAAGCTATTGGAAAGTTGGGCGGACAAAATAAGGTACAGCGCCTTTCTAACGACAGAAAGGTGGCAGAAAAACTATCAAGCTACAAACGAGCGTAAAAACCAAGCAGTAGCAACTTAAATTTTAATCGTAATTTCGTTTGAAATTCTAAAATGGGAAAAACAGTAACACCTTCACGCGCCCAAGAATCTACGAACGCAATTGAACGCTTGTATATCACCATGCGCCACCTTTTTAATCGTGGTTTTTACAAACCAAATGGCGTTTCGGGCGAAGCACTTAAAAGTGCACTTTTGGCCTTGCGGCCAGAAATATATGGTTCGGTTGCAGAGGACAAGGCAGAGCTTAACGGACTTGTCTATGTACTAGAGAGACTACCTGCTGGTATCGAACAATGTAAATTTATTAATCTTACCTCGGATGAGGGTTTTGGTAATTCACACATGGATGCTATTATACCACCAAAGCGAAGAAGAAATTGTTATCGTATCGATGACGAGCAAATGAATATTGAGATTACTAGGGGAAGATCAGATATTTATGATATCCTTACCCACCTGACCTTCCTTTTTATAGAGTCCGATAAAATCTGCAAACGCGTTTTGATTCCCGATACGGAAAGGACCATAAGAGACTGGTCCAAATTGGAAGCAACCATACAAAAGGATGAAATAAACCAGGAAGAACGGGAAATTGCCTTAATTCATACTGCTAATATCTTAGGGAGATCCTTTGAAGAAATACTAGAAATCTACGATAAGTTTAGAACCGAAGATGACCCTGAGCGTTTCCTTAAAATAATCTATTGGTTGGGCAAATTATCTATAGAAGAGGAGATTACTGGCGAGAAACGCACGATTACCTTTAGCTCTCTCTTGCGAGAAAGTCTAGGACATCATATTCATGGGGAACGCTGGGCCAACAATATCAAAGAGATATTAAAAAAACACAAATTATTAGGGAGACCATTGCATATTATTTCCGCTAACATGCACAGTGTAATGAACTCCTTGTTCGCTAGAAAAGCGCTTGCTGCAGATTTTGAAGACATTAATTCACTGGAAATTTATAAAGCGTTAAGTAGTTCCGAGAATACAGAATTAAGGGACAAAGTAAAGAAAGTAGCAGAAGAAAATGGAATGATTTCCTTGGACGATACCTCAGGCACCAATATCGACGTTCAGATTTTTGATGTGGCTAAATTTGGTTCTGGAGTGTGTTGTTATGATGTAAAGGAGGAACCCGATGAAATAAAACCTGTTATCTTTGTAATGGACTATGCGTTTGGAGAGCAAGCCTATGAAACTATTGATGAATTGTTGAAGCCCTTTGCCAGTAAAAAGGGCAACGCTATTTTCTTAAATGTAGCATCTATTTCTATCATGGGAAAAGCAGGAATACTTGAAGGTGGAAAAGGAGATTTAATGATTCCGTCAGCACATATTTTTGAAGGCACGGCTGATAATTACCCATTTAAGAACGAGCTCTGCGCAGCAGATTTTGAGGGGCATCATTTAAAGGTTTTTGAGGGTACCATGGTTACGGTACTAGGAACTTCCTTACAAAATAAGGACATTCTAACGTTTTTTCATAAATCTACGTGGAGTGTCATAGGATTAGAAATGGAAGGGGTGCACTATCAAAAAGCCATACAATCCGCTTCTAAAATAAGAAAAAGTATACGGGAAAACGTAAAGGTGAGATATGCCTACTACGCCTCGGACAACCCCTTGGAAACCGGAAGCACTTTAGCTTCCGGAGGGCTTGGCACTACAGGCGTAAAACCTACGTATTTGATTACGGACAAGATTTTAAAACAGATTTTTAATTCATAGTATAATGGCAGACAACCAAGCAAATAACAACCAAAATAATTCGGACGAGATAGACTTGGGGCAATTATTCCGAATGATAGGGAACGGATTTAATAGCCTGTTCAGAGGGTTTTTAAAGGTATTTCTGTACCTGAAGAAAAAC
>JBLHNI010000141.1:0-8529 GCA_047650615.1 Maribacter sp. | reverse complement strand
AAGCGAAGTTGGCCAGTATTTATTTGAATTCTTCCACCATTCGGATTTGTGGTTTCATTTGCTTCCGTCCAACCTGTGCTAAAATTAAGGTTACCAGTATTCGCGGTATACGTTCCCGATTGAAAATCATCTGCAAAAGTATCCTGTCCATAAACCATGGTGGTTACAGAAACAATAATCACCAAATAAAGCAACAGCTTTTGAAACATATCTATATAAAATTAGGTTTGTAGTCATAAAGGTACAAATACCTACCTGTGTTACTCCCTTAATGTTGTGAAGAGTACCTAAGACGTTGTGAAGCCTAATGAAGGGTATTAGGTGGCTATAGGATAAAACTTTAGGTCAAAATTGTTTTATTGCTAGTCGCTATAATAGCCGTAGCTTTGCAGCTTATTTGAAATTATGACATTTAAAGAACTCGGCCTTGCCGAACCTATTCTTAAAGCCTTAGAAACAGAAGGCTATACACATCCCACTCCCATTCAAGAACAAGCAATTCCGATTTTATTGACAGGGAAAGACCTCTTGGGTGTGGCTCAAACAGGTACTGGGAAAACGGCTGCATTTGGCATTCCTATTTTACACCACTTGTACGAGGGTATTTCGCTCAGTCAACATAAACGTAAAGTAAAAGCTTTAGTAGTCACTCCAACACGAGAACTTGCCATCCAAATAGGAGAGAGTTTCACTGCCTATGGTAGACATACGGGCCTTAAGAATACTGTTATTTTTGGTGGGGTAAAACAAGGCAAACAAGTAAATGCTTTACGAGCAGGGGTAGATATTATCATCGCAACACCAGGAAGACTCTTAGACCTAATGAACCAAGGTTTTATCACGTTCAGGGATTTAGAGTTTGTAGTATTAGATGAAGCGGATCAGATGTTAGACATGGGCTTTATACATGATATTAAAAAAATTATTGCCAAACTACCACCCAAACGTCAATCGCTCTTTTTTTCGGCAACGATGCCAAAAAGTATTGTTGAGCTATCTAGAAAAATGTTGGGAGATTTTGAGCGAGTTACCATTAAACCAGAGCAGGCTACTGCTGAAAAAGTTGAACAAGGCGTTTACTTTGTAAGCAAGGGAAATAAGCCAAAACTTTTGGTTCATCTTTTGGAGCAACGGCCTAGTGATTCTGTTTTGGTTTTTTCACGCACCAAGCACGGAGCAAACAAAATCGTTAAGAAATTGGACCAAGCTGGCATACAATCCGCCGCTATTCATGGTAATAAATCACAAGGGGCACGCCAAAAGGCCTTAGGTGCTTTTAAAGAAGGTAAATTAAAGGTTTTGGTAGCTACGGATATCGCGGCGCGTGGTATTGATGTAGAAGAACTTTCCCTGGTGGTTAATTACGACCTTCCTAATGTTTCTGAAACCTACGTACACCGTATCGGAAGAACAGGACGCGCCAGCGCTAGTGGTATTGCACTTTCTTTCTGTGATAGAGAGGAACGCCCTTACTTAAGGGATATTGAAAAATTAATACGACAGGAAGTACCTCGTATGCCGCAGCATCAATTTGTAGATGAGAGTACTGATGAAGAAAAGGACGACAGACCTGCACAAAAACCTAGAAACCAAAGAAACTCTGGAAATAGTAACAGATCAGGGAATTCAAACTTTAGGGGAAAGAATAATCGAAATACCAGTAGACCTAAAAAACGAAATGATTCTGGGCGTAGCGAATAGCTTATCCTAAAAAACGTTAAGTACTCAAGCAATTAGAATAGTCAATAAATGAAAAGACAATTGGTCATTTATGGCAGCGGAAGGCACACCGTACCCTTTATCCAATATATGGCTGAAGCTACTGAAAAAGAAAGACCTAACATCTGTTTTATACCTACGGCGAGTGGCGATAACAAAGCGTATAGCATCAGATTTTACGAGGTCTGTAAACAACTGAATGTGATACCCCACGTGCTAGAAGTCTGGATAAACTCCTATGACCACAAAGAAAGCTTTGAGGATCAAATAAGTAAGATGGATGCTATTGTCGTAGGTGGCGGCAATACACTGAATATGTTGGCCATCTGGAAAGCACAAGGAATAGAGGTCTCCCTAAAAAAAGCCTACAGCAATGGCGTGGTCATGGGCGGTGGTAGTGCAGGTTCGTTATGTTGGTTTAATGGCGGCACTACAGACTCCAGGCCAGGCAAACTAAGTATTGTGGAGGGTATGTCGTTTATTGATAAAAGTCATTGTCCGCACTATAATTCAGAAACTTCCAGAAGGCCTTTATACCATCAAAACATTCTATCTGGAAAACTTTCTGACGGCTATGCCTGCGATGACCGTTCCGCAATCCATTTTATAAACGGAGTAGTTCACACCTCGGTTTCTTTGGACGCTGAAAACCATTCGTATTATGTGTATGAAAAGAATGGGAAGATTGTTGAGAATAGGATTTCTAGCAAAATCATCGGGTAGATTAGTTGTACATAAAATCACTAAAAAGCTAGTTCACATCTTCTTCCTTTTTTAAAAAAAAAAATTGACACGTGGCAAAGTAAGTGCTCTCCAAGGATGAAAGTCTAAAGCAATACCGAGTAAAGCCTGAATGCTCCTCGCTCCTACCCTTCAATTGAATCCCTGTTCAAGATAATATTCCAAGAGGTTCTCACTCATTACAAAACAAAGATGCTCGTGGTGTTTATTTGGGTTTTTTAGAATATATTTATTGAGGTCACAAGCTAGCTACTTATTAATTTTGCCTGATCTATACTGTCTGCTTCGACCATTCTTTTTATCAGATTGTTACAGATGGTCTCCTTACTTTGAAATTGGTTCAAGCGATAGCAGAACTCGTTGAAATAACAATCGATGTGGAATTCGCTTACCCATGAGTAGGGTGTCCTTATCTATGTTTTTATTTGATGTATCATGGTATGTAAGGCCTTGAAGCTCCATGCGCCGTTACTGTTGATCTTCTCTATATCATATGCTTTGGTGATAGGTCTGTACCCTTTCCATTTCTCGGTGGTCACCTTTGCGTTCTTATCTATATGTCCGTCAAAGATGGTTCAAAGTTCTTTGGCCGAGAAATCGTCTATCTTTTGAGAGTACATCCGCCTTACTTCTCCATCTTGGGTAAGCTGTAGGGCATATACGGCCTTCTTTTTCTTCACATGATAGCTTCTGCCCACCTTGCCCTTTTCCTTTGCCCCACCACAAATTCAGCAACATGTAGATTGCCGCCCATAGGGTGGTTGCCACTTGATCGCATCGCTTCGCGGATCTTGTGCATGAAAAACCTTGCGGTCTGTTCGCTCACCCCGTAGTGAACTGTCATATAACTTACCGCAAGACTTTTGGTGGTGGGAGACATCTCGAAACAGATGAAGAAAGCCTTGCGAACACCGAACTTTACCTCATGAAAAAGGGTATTGGCAGTGGCACTCTCGATATGGACGTAAACATTGCACGCCCTGGAAAAATCCTTACGCTTCTGGCACCCTAAATAGTTGAAATTTAAGTATTTATAGCATTTTTTCTACTTGATGGCCGCTAAATATTCCTTGGAATCCAGATCCGTTTTGAACCGATCAGAGAACTCTAAGAGGTGCTGACCCTTGAATAATCCCATAAATTACTTATTTTGTTGATTTTAAACATCAGTACTTAACTTGTGACCTCTATAGCATTATATCAAGGCTATGTGCTATCTGGTCGGTTGATAATCAACGACCCCGAAACACCGTTATGGGTAAAAGGAGATAACTATGAAGCTGCAGGTAATGTTCTATATGGTAAAGTACCTTCCGGACCAATTAAAACTGATGCTAGTGCGCACACGTGTTAACCTTACGTTCGCCTCAAAAATTAGAACTATCAAATTAATTGTAACTACTTATTCCTAATGAAATTACATTTTACAATAGCAATCGTTAGTATCGTCCTTTTTACCAATTGTAAACAAAATCAGTCTCTTGAGAAAGTGCCTGTATTTGAGCATGACATTACTTCTGGCCCTACGCCATGGACCAATACTTTTTTTGAATTGGAAGAAACGGATTTTACTTTTGCCATTATTTCAGACCTGACCGGAGGCGAACGAGAAGGAGTGCATAGCACAGCCATTTCTCAATTGAATCGACTAGACCCCACCTTTGTATTAAGCGTTGGTGACCTAATAGATGGGGGTACAGAAGATACGGTGCAACTAGCATCCGAATGGGATTCCTTTGATGCGCGAACGGCAAAACTAACTATGCCCTTCTTTTATCTGGGCGGTAATCATGACCTCACCAATCCGGTAATGCGTACGTTTTGGGAACAACGATTTGGACGCCGGTACTATCATTTTGTATATGAAGACGTACTCTTTTTGATGATGGATTCAGAAGATTACGAGGAACAGCGTATGAAGCAAATACATGAGGCCCGGGCTAAGGCACTTAAAATTATTGATGGAGAAGTGGAAGGAATTTATGAAGAGACCGAATATTATAATATGAAAGAACGGAAAGTCGGTGGCATGAGTATTGACCAATTAGACTATTTTAGGGATGCTCTAGAACGTTATCCAAACGTAAAATGGACTTTTGTTCTCATGCATAAACCACTGTGGAAACGTGAAGATGATAAAGGTCTTGGCAAACTGGAAAACCTTTTAGCAAATAGAGCGTACACCGTCATTAATGGGCATGAACATTCGTATTCCCATCGCACTAGAAATAAGCGCGATTATATGATTTTAGGAACCACCGGAGGAGGTCAAAACCCAACAGACAAGATGGCTTTTGACCATGTCTCCTTAATAAGAATGGCCAAGAAACCTGTAATCACGCACTTAAAAATGAGCGGTGTTTTAGATGAAACAGGCAAATTACCTGGTAGCAATAGCCAGCTTGTTAACTAAATTATACAGGCAAATCAATGAAACCAAGCAAAAAAATAGAGTCGGAAGTTCTTAAAGTTTATGATATATGGCTGTATAGTTACCTAAATGATGATATACAGACGTATGATAACTCCCTAGATGAGGCTTACCACTTTATAGGGCCAACCAAAACAAACGCTTAGATTATACTGTAATTAGCGATACTGTGAATACCGCTGCGCGATTACAAGATGCAGCCAAGGAATATCAAATTATTATTTATAAAAGCTGTCATGAACAGGTAAAAGAAGCTTTTAAATGTGAACCACTAGGAAACGTTTCCATGAAAAACAAAGCGCAACCCCTTGTGATTTTTAATGTGCAAGAATAGCATAAGAGATTCGAAACATAGTATCAATCATAGACCTTAACCAATAGTAAGGAAACCAAAATAATGCAAGAACAAGAAAAAGAACCCCAAGCAAAAGCACCACAGCCGCAAGCAGGTTAAGAATATTCCCCACCTATGCAGGAGTTGGAAGAATCCCAAGGCATGCGGAAGAATAAGCGGGTCATTATTGGGCCAGTATCAACTACGTTTTGGGCCTCATAAGGGCATCTGAAGTAAAAGCTGGCCTAATTCTTTCGTTTTATGCCATCCTGTTGAACTTTATCTTTCCACAGGTCCGAGCTGTCTTGCTTGCTGAATCTACCCAAGTAGTAATGTTTGTGCTACTGGGCGCTTGGTTTTTATGTATGACAACCTCCATCTATTTCGGTATCCGTTGTTTTATGCCCCGTATCGAAGGAAACTACGATAAGAATATTTTTTATTGGCGATGTGATTTCCAAATTTGGAACCATCAAAGAATTTTCAAGAACTTTCTACAGAATAAGCTTAAGGCAAGAAGAACTGTTCGACCAGTTAGGACAGCAAATATTTATCATCTCTAAAATAGCAGCACTAAATTTCAAATATGGAAACCGATCGTTGCGAAATTTGGCCGTAGGGCTGATGGTACTGTTAGTAGTAATTATTTATTATGCTATTTCAGTAACGAAATAAGTAGTAACTTAAATCCAAAAATAATCCAATGATGAAAACAACAAAAAACGCTTGGACCAAAAAAGAATTGGAAACCTACATCTTATTACTTTGTGCCAATGCAGATGAAAATGAAGCTAAGGAAGAACTAGATATGATCAAACGCAAGGTAGACAGCAGTACCTTTGAAAAAATCTATGCAGAGTTTTCTTTGGATGCAGAAGAGGAACGCTTGGAGAAAATAAACAGAACCGTACAACGCTTCAGTTATAGCCACATGGAGCTTATTACCCTACGCAAGGAAATGGATGCCATATACTTTGTGGACGGAAATTATGGGATGATGGAGCGCAACCTAGATCGTATATTGGCTAGTATTATTTATTAGTAGAAGCAACAACAGCGCATACCCATCAAAGCCTTCCCTCTTAAGAAGCTTAATACTCATGATGTCTAGGTAGGTTCTGGGTTAGTATTCTAAATAATAATTATACCCTACAAACTAGAACTTGTTGCCCCAACAAAAAAGGCTAACAAGTTCCTTAAGGGCATACAATTTGCTTGGTACGCAAGAAGGGATTATAATTAAAGCGGTTCCCGCTCAACGTATAGCTAGTACAACTACCTGCCATTTCCCGATTTACCGATAGGTCCCTCCCATTCCAACTGCTTTGAAAACTGTATCTAAAAAATTCACAAAAGAAATAGTTGCCGAAGCTAAAAAAGTAAAAAAAGTGGGTTAAACCTATGGCCAAAAGTCAACAAGCGACCTATTATTTCTTACCCCCTAAGGTTGAAACTTGAATCCCACAAGTAAAATACCAACAACATCTAAAATAACAAACACTAAAGTACTAGCTTATTATAAGCCTAGGTAAAAGGTAGTTCTACTTAGTGATAAGAAACGACAGAGGTTCCCAATACGGTTCAAATTCATAATAAATATTTATGTAAAATATAAATAATATAAATAATAATATATCGGTTTTACTTCCTAAATTTATAAAAAAGAAATTGAGTATTCATGAATAATGGCTACCCTATAAAAAAGATACACATGTTCACAGTACCCCATACAAAAGTTGACGCCATCACATTGAGCCTTGGTCAGATTGATACGCTTGTAATGACGTTTCGTTTGAAAATAGATACGCTTGCAGAACTACATGATCAACTTCGTCATTTTGAATTTTATGATGGCATAACTTCGCTTACACGTAAATAGGCTATTTTTTTTAGTCATTTTGAATATTAAACCGCTTATAATCTCCTTAATTAGATGGGTATAATGGGCAGGTACGCCTCGAACTCAAACAAATTGAAAGAAAGCAGCATACACATAATTATAAAAAATTGAAAAAGATGAAAAATATCATAACAATTAGCGCCATAGTATTTTTATTTAGCAGCTGTGCCGTAATCCGACCTGGAGAAGCAGGTGTCGTTCAAAAATTAGGAAAATTTTCGGACAAGATAGTAACCCAAGGCACCATGCTTTATAATCCTTTAACAAGTAAAGTGATAAAGGAATCAACAAAAACCAATAATATAAAATTAGTACTTACGTTGCCAAGTAAAGAAGGGCTAAGTGTTGATTCCGAAATTTCTATTCTGTATCGTTTAGAAAAAGATAAGATTCCTTCCGTATTGGAAAACCTAGGTCAGGAGTATGAATCTGTCATTACCAGTGTTTTTAGATCAGCATCTTCTGACGTTTGTGCCAAGTTTTTTGCTAAGGATATGCATTCTGGTATGCGCGCAGTGATAGAGGAAGAAATCAAAATTAAAATGGAAGAAAACCTCAAGAAGCAAGCCGATGGTATTGAGCTTATTGCCGTTTTGATGAAACGCATTCAACTACCGAGTGGTTTGGCTAATTCTATAGAACAAAAACTGCAAGCCGAACAAGATGCCATGCGATTGGTATTTGTTATACAACAAGCAAAACTAGAAGCAGAAAGAAAGATTATAGAATCTGAAGGAGAGCGTGATGCACAGTTAATTTTAGCTGAAGGATTAACTCCAGAAATTATTCAAATAAGAAGTATTGAGGCATTTAGGGAGCTTTCTAAATCAGCAAATAGCAAGGTAATTATTACCGATGGAAAAACACCACTCTTAATTCAATCGCAGGATTAAACCGGGGTGCCAAGATTATACAAGGCATAAGAGTCTTGCTAGTTATAATTTTAAATGTTGATAATAGCGTAACACCTGTTTTAACTTCGAAGCCCAGTCAAAACATAGGGTATCTAAATTTTTTGGATTTAGATACCTTTTTTTATTGTAATTTATTGCTTCCCCATAAGGCCGCTTTCAAGTATAAAATTCGTTTTTAAACTCCTCCTTTGCGCTCCATAAATAAATGAGAATTGGTTTATATCTTTAAACCTACATTGCTAAGCACCTAAGCAACAATTTGAGTGCTTTGTGCTACTTAACAACCTGGTTTCATCTGCACTATTTTCTAAACAAAGAACAGCAGAGGAGGTAAATTTTGATAGCGATGTATTGGGAGACGAGAGTCTAGGCCCTACGGCAAATAAAAATAGCACAAGAAGATATTTTACGCATCCTGGCTAACATCACCCAAATAGATTTCATATCTTAGGTAGGCAAACATTGGAACAATGTACTAGTACCAATTAAA
>JBLHNI010000140.1:0-8593 GCA_047650615.1 Maribacter sp. | reverse complement strand
CGGTAGTTAATGCCGGAATTTCATTTAAGAAAACAGCGCCGATAAGTATCCCGTAAACGGGTTGTATACTACTGAGAATACTCAAGGTAGTAATACTAAAATGCCTGAATGTCATTAAAAACAAGGTATGCCCAATCGCCGTAGTGATTACCGCCAAAGCCACAAGGCCCTGCCACTGGTCTATAACAATATCAAAATCGATATATAAAAATGCAGGTAGTAATATAACACCAATAATTCCCGTTTGATATGTCATTAAGGCAGAACCATGGTATTCGGTTACCCTGGCTTTTAATACCAGATTTCGTAGTGCGTAACAGAGTGCAGATAAAACGCCTATCCCTATCGCAAGGGTATTAGAATCTTCAAAATTGAATTCCGGACTTAATAAAAAGATGCCGGCTAAAACCATAGCTCCTAAGAGTACATGTATTTTCTGGAACGGTGTTTTCAAAAGCAGTGGTTCTAAAAAGGCAGTAAGTACTGGGTATGTAAACAAAGAGAGCATCCCAATAGCGACACTGGACCACTGGAGCGCATAAAAGTAGGTAATCCAATGCAAGCCCATAAGGATACTACTACCTAGGACAACGACCCTGTGCGCCGGCTTAATTCGTAAGGATATTCCTTTCCATTTACAAAAAAAAAGTAGCGCTAAAAAGGCTAAAACCGCACGTGAGGCAATTGTTACAGGAACAGGTAGGTCTACATATCTTCCTAAGGCCCCAGAAGTACCCACAAAAACCATGGCAAGGTTAATTTCCAATAAATGCGAGAGGTGAGAACGTTTCATTTTAAAATTAAGCCTTATCGTGTATGTAACAAGGCCTTTTCACGTATGATTTGGGAAACGGGTTTGTTCTCCAAATGGCTCTCTAGCCAAGAAATAATATCCAAATATAGAAACGAACGTTTTTCATAAGGATGGTCTTCATACTTTTTAAGTTGGGTATGTAGTTTTTGGAATTCTCCCCTAAGCTCATTCGGATAAATACCACCAAGGCTTCTTAAGAACTTTATCATTTCCTTTTGCACTTCGTGCATATCGTTCATTTTCAACAAAAATTTGTAAGTACTTTTTAGCTGAATTTCTAAATGGTAATCCATACCGGCTTCATAGTGTGCAACAAGGCTCAGCACTCTTGCGAAGCACATAAGATCTTCCCGCATTTTAAGGTGCTTGTTATCAATGATCTTTTTTAGGTAGACAATACAGGTTTTATTGTCGCCTATGCCAAAATACAGACAGGCTATTTTGTAATACAATACCATCACATGATGTGCATCTATCCGGTCTTTGTGTTTGTTGATGCCGTACTCTACAATTTTTACAAGGTACAAGCCCTTTTCAAAGGTGCCGTCCAAGAAATGGAGGTTAAGCTTGTTGGCATTTAAATAGAGAAATGCCAGCGATGTAATATTGTCATTTTTTGGAAAATTAGAATCCTTCAACACTAGCTCCAACTCTTCAAGTGTAACTTTAAATTGAGAGCTATATTTTACATAAAATAAAGATTCTAATAAATAATGATTTCCTTTAAGATAAAAAACAGGATTCAGATAAATCATTTCCTTGTTCTCATTGAAAAGGTCTACCCATTTACTGGAATATTTATAGCAAGAAAGAAAATCCTGAATTAAAAAACTGTACCATAAATAAGCCTTATACAACCAAAGTTTTTCTCTAAAACCGAGGGTATCCAAGTCATATTTAGGTAGGTGTTTTGTAAAGTATTCTTTAACTCTTTTTAAGTCATCATCACTTCGTACATACCCTACTTTTAGCATCATTCCGTATAACTGCAAGGAGAGATTAGAAAGTTTGCTCGTCATCACATTTTGGCCAGACAATTCTTTGGCCTGCAAGGCCAGTTCGTCGGCTCTATCTGGAATACTTCGGGTGATGTACTGTGTCTCAATTATCTTTTCAAGCTCTACTATTTCGTAGGCGATATTCTTCTCTTCATTTTCAATAGCGACGGATTTTGCCTTATCCAATATTTTAAGGCTTTGTTTGTACAATCCCTTTTGATAAAGGATTGTAGCAAAATCTAGTTGCTCCCGAATCTGAACACGAATATTCTGATTCACTGGATTTAAACGCAGACTGACTAAAATTTGACGGTATAAATGTGCCTTTAAATTTGAAAGCTGGGCTTTTTTAACGGTAACGCTACTTAAAATAACCTTTTCGTCGTATTGCTTTATTTTATCCAATAGGTTAAATAGGGCCAGGAATTTAGCATCGGTATTTACCCCAAGCCGGCCTACGTAAAGTTTAAATTGCCGCTTTTCGGATTTTGATAAAGCCTTTACCAATATGAACAGTGCGTCTTTATGGGCATTTGTCATCGTAAAAAAAACAGTTTAAGTAGTTGAAAATGAGCTTATTGATTGTCAAAAAAAGTGTCTTAACGTTGTAAATTCCATAACAAAATTTATATCTTTTGTGTATATGGCCATATATTCGTTTGACTGGTTAAAATTACGTAAATATAATGAGTAAAGATATAGTACAGATTTTTGATACGACACTTAGGGACGGAGAACAAGTACCTGGCTGTAAACTAGACATGGAGCAAAAATTAGTTATTGCAGCACGTTTAGATGAGCTCGGTGTGAACATAATCGAAGCGGGATTTCCTATATCTAGTCCAGGAGATTTTAAATCCGTAGAAGCCATAGGCAAACTGGTTAAGAATGCAACCGTATGCGGACTCACCAGAGCGGTGAAAAAGGATATTGAAGTTGCAGCAGAAGCGCTTAAATATGCAGTTAAACCAAGGATACATACCGGGATAGGTACTTCGGATTCCCATATTAAATTTAAATTTAACTCGAACCGTGATGCCATAATTGAAAGAGCGATAGACGCCGTTAGTTATGCCAAGACCTTTGTAGAGGATGTTGAATTTTATGCAGAAGATGCGGGAAGAACGGATAATGAGTTTTTGGCACGGGTTTGCGAAGCTGTAATAAAAGCAGGTGCTACCGTATTAAATATTCCAGACACTACCGGTTATTGCCTTCCAGAGGAATATGGAGCTAAAATAAAATATTTAAAGGAAAACGTTAAAGGAATAGAAAATGCTATCCTCTCTTGTCACTGCCATAACGATTTGGGCCTTGCTACGGCCAACTCTATTGCAGGGGTGATTAATGGAGCGCGTCAGATAGAATGTACCATTAACGGCATAGGAGAGCGCGCTGGAAATACGTCTTTGGAAGAAGTTGTGATGATACTAAGACAGCATCCAGGCCTTAACTTAGATACCACTATAAACAGTAAATTGCTTTACGATACCAGTTTAATGGTTTCCAATAAAATGGGGATGTTAGTGCAGCCGAACAAAGCTATCGTAGGAGCTAATGCCTTCGCACATAGTTCTGGAATTCACCAAGACGGTGTTATAAAAAATAGGGAGACCTACGAAATAATGGACCCTGCCGATGTAGGCGTAACAGAGTCTTCTATCATACTTACTGCGAGAAGCGGAAGGGCTGCTTTAGCCTATCGTGCAAAAAATATAGGGTATGAATTGACTAAAATTCAATTGGATTTGGTGTATGACGAGTTTTTAAGGTTTGCCGATAGGAAAAAAGAAATTTTAGATGGCGACATTCATGAAATTGTGGAAGCAAGTAATTTGAACCTCCAAAGCGTTAGTTAACTATGAATTTGAATATAGCTGTTTTAGCAGGTGATGGTATAGGTCCTGAAGTGGTGGCAGAATCCATTAAGTGCCTAAGGTCTGTTGAGGAGACTTTTGGTCATAGCTTTACCTTTAGGAAGGCATTGGTAGGTGCAGCGGCAATTGATAAAACAGGAAATCCCTTACCAGAAAAGACATTACAAATTTGCAAGGACTCAGATGCTGTTCTCTTTGGAGCAATTGGCTCACCGGAATATGATGACAATCCCACGTCAAAAGTATGGCCAGAACAGGGTCTTTTTAGACTTAGAAAGGAACTAGGGCTTTTTGCAAATATTAGGCCTGTAAAAGCTTTTCCTGCCTTGGTGAAACAATCACCACTGGCAAAAAAAGTTATACAGCATACCGATTTGGTAATTTATAGGGAATTGTCTGGCGGTATTTATTACGGGGATAAAAGTACAAATGAAGCCAATAACTCAGCAACGGATACTTGTACCTACACCGAAGGCGAAATTAGCAGGATAGCCCACTTGGCGTTTAAAGCTGCTAAGGGAAGGAAGAAAAAACTTACATTAGTAGATAAGGCCAATGTCTTGGAAACGTCTAGGTTATGGCGAAGAACGGTTTATACGATTGCCAAAAGTTATCCTGAGGTTATTTTGGAATGCCTTTTCATTGATAATGCGGCCGTGCAGATGATACTGAATCCTAGTCAGTTCGACGTGATTTTGACGGATATTATGTTCGGGGATATTCTTTCGGATCAGGGAAGTGTAATTGCAGGTTCCATAGGTCTTTTGCCTTCTGCATCTGTTGGTACGGATTATGCTATGTTTGAACCCATTCATGGCTCCTACCCCTATGCAAAGGATAAAAACATTGCAAATCCAGTAGCAGCTATACTAAGTACGGCTATGCTTTTACAGCATTTTAAACTAGAGGAGGAATCAGATGCTGTTGTGGCAGCTGTTCTTAAATCGTTCTCCAAAAAAATTGTTACCCCAGATATTATGGGAAGTAGCAAGTACGGAACCAATTATGTAGGTGATTTTATTGCCGATAATATCATGGAATTGGATGGTAGTTTTAAAATGAACGACGAAAACATTGGACTAGGTAAATCTACTATTATATAAGCATTGTTATTCTTGCAATAGCTTCGCTACAAAATCGCTAAACTCCGCTTTAAACGCTATATAGGTAGCTCCAGTGGCAGGCCCATTGAAACCTGTATGAATTCTTCTGACCTCTCCGCTTTTATCGATAAAAATGGTTGTCGGGTAAGATAGTACGTGATTGAGCATTGGGAGTTTTTGCTGTGCCTGTTCTTTATCAGAAGTACCATATTGCGCCAATAAAACGGGGTACTTGATTCCTACCCTGTCTACTAAGCGCTCTATGCCATGAATGGCGGCTTCTTCCGTTTTTGCATATTCAAAGGCTAGGCCTACTACTTGAAGGTTATTTTGATTATTTTCCTCTATATACGCTGCCAAAAACCGTGTCTCGTCCAAGCAATTAGGACACCAAGTACCCATAAGTTGCACAATAACCACTTTATCCTTAAATCTTTTATCAGATAAGGATACCATGTTCCCTTTTGTATCGGGAAAGGAGAAGTCGAACTTATCATACCCTTCTTTGATAAAAGTAAGCGAATCTGGATTGGGGAGCTCAAAAGCTTCGTTCCTTACCGCTGTAAACGGTTCTTTAAAGTGGTTCCCTGAATAAAACATTCCCGTAAGCGAGGAGTCTGTTGCTTTAGCAAGAAATAAGAATACGTGTGCACCGTCAAATGCGGATAGTTTTAAAGAATCCTTGTCCACTGCACCTTCAAGAAATCTGTAATCCCCTGTAGGCGTCCTAAATGTTCCGCTTACCTTTCCTTCTTTTTGGGTAAATATACCTTTACCCATATATCTATCTTCTGTGTTAGGGCTGAATTCGGTTTCCCATATTCCTGAAATGTTCAATTCGGACGATTCATTAACCCTAAAACGTTCTGTGGTATCGAAAACGGCGCTAAATGGAATATTTCTATCCATGGTTTCTATTATAAACCTTCCGGTAATACTATTTGGAGTAAACGTACCAACTATACGACCATTGAAACTAGGGGCTCTAATGATAATGGAATCGTTAAAGGTTGTAATTTCATCCACAGTAATAACCTCTTGCGCATTAAATATATCCAGCATGTATTCGCCTTCCGGTGTCGTGTAAAGCTTAAAATTGAAAGGCAACTGTTGATCATCCAAGGTGGTAAGTTCCGCTAACCATATGCCTTGCTTAAGTTGTATTTCTGGTTTGGACTGTTTGCAGGCCAACAACACGAACAAAAAACTGCACCAAAAAATAGAATATTTCATATATGACCGTAAGTTTAAGCGAATTAACGATATAAAAAGAGGATTAAAAAATTTAAAGGCAAATCAACAAATTCTATATTGAATGTGTTCTGGCATTGTTTTATCTTTACACGTTATAAAACCAACAGATGAAAATTTCTTACAACTGGCTAAAGCAGTTTATACATATTGATTGGGATTCCCAAAATACTGGTGAACTTTTAACAGATTTAGGTCTAGAAGTTGAAGGAATCACATCATTTGAATCCGTTAAGGGTGGTTTAAAAGGTATTGTGGTTGGCCATGTGCTTACTTGTGAAAAGCATCCTAACGCAGATAAGTTAAAATTAACAACGGTTGATATTGGTAGAGGTGCTCCTCTGCAAATAGTTTGTGGTGCCCCTAATGTTGCTAAGGGTCAAAAAGTACCTGTGGCTACGATAGGAACAAAATTATATACTGCTGAAGGGGAAGAATGGACTATTAAAAAAGGCAAGATAAGAGGAGAAGAAAGCCATGGAATGATATGTGCGGAAGATGAACTAGGGCTTGGGGAAAGTCACGAGGGTATCATGGTTTTAGAAGAAAGCATTGAGGCTGGAACACCTTGCGCAGCATTGTTCGAGGTAGAAAACGATGAAGTTTTTGAAATTGGACTCACTCCTAACAGATCGGATGCTATGAGCCATTTTGGGGTAGCAAGAGACTTAAAGGCAGGTTTATTACAGCGGGAGATTACGAAAGAGCTTATTACACCGCCTACAAGTCATTTTCATGTAGACAGTCGTTCATTACGTATCGATGTTGATGTTGAAGATAACGAATTGGCACCCAGATATTGCGGGGTAACCCTAAGTAATTTGATAGTGCAACCTTCGCCAGACTGGTTAAAGAATAGATTAAGAGCTATCGGTATTACGCCAAAGAACAATTTAGTAGATGCGACCAACTATGTGCTTCATGATTTGGGACAGCCGCTACACGCGTTTGATGCAGCAAAAATTAAAGGGGCAAAAATTATTGTCAAGACCCTGCCAAAGGGAACCAAGTTTACCACCTTGGACGGTTTAGAGCGTGAGCTACACGAGGAAGATTTAATGATTTGTGATGTAGAGAAACCCATGTGTATTGCCGGGGTATTTGGTGGCTTAAATTCCGGAGTAACGGAGCATACGACCTCCATTTTTTTAGAGAGTGCTTATTTTAACCCAGTTTCGGTTAGAAAATCTGCAAAGAGACATGGACTGAATACGGATGCTTCCTTCCGATTTGAAAGAGGTATCGATATAGAAAATGTAGAATATGCTCTAAAACGCGCTACATTATTAATCAAGGAAATCGCCGGAGGAGATATTACCTCGGATATTGTGGATCTTTATCCAAATAAGAAAAATGATTCTGAAGTTTTCTTAGCTTTTGAAAAAATAAATAAGTTAATAGGGCAGGAAATTCCTACAGATACTATAAAATCTATTTTGGCCTCGTTGGATATTAAGGTGAAAAATGTAACAGAGTCCGGAATGGGTCTCTCCGTCCCACCTTACAGGGTAGATGTTCAAAGGCAGGTAGATGTTATTGAAGAAATTCTTAGGGTATATGGCTATAATAACGTTAATTTTAGTGAAAAACTCAATGCTTCTGTGGCAAGTGCAAGTCCATTTGAGGACTATAAGGTGCAGCATGCCATCGGAAATTTACTTGCAGCTAAGGGCTGTTATGAGATTTTGACTAACAGTTTAACCACTCCTGAGTACCTTACCTTGTTGGAAGATAATCCATCTGCTAAAAAAGAAGTAACTCTGGTTAACCCGCTAAGTGGAGATTTATCCATTTTAAGAAAAAATTCCATTTTTTCGGCGCTGGAAGTAGCAGCGTATAACATCAATAGAAAAAGGCAAAACCTAAAGCTTTTTGAATTTGGTAAAACATATCATACGTTGAATGACAATCGAATAGAGGAAAAATACCTGAGCATACTTTTAAGCGGAGCCAAACAGGAGCCCAGTTGGACAGGGATTAGCCAAACTACCGGCTTTTTTCAGATGAAATCTATTGTAGAAACCGTCTTATCTAAGTTAGGCATAAAGGATAGTGCTAGTCAACCGGATACCTCAGATTTATTTGCAGAGGGACTGGCATTGACCAAGGGACCAATGACCTTAGTATCTTTTGGGGTGGTCAAAAAAGCAATTTTAAAAAGGTTTGATATCAAACAGGAAATTTTGTTTGCCAATTTTAATTGGGATGTCATTTTAAAAGTAATGAACAAGAAAGAAGTTGTATTCAGCGAAATCTCCAAATATCCAGAGGTAAAGCGGGATTTTGCTTTGTTGCTAGACCAGTCGGTAACCTTTAAACAGGTTTATGATATTGCATATAAAAACGAGCGAAAGCTGTTAAAGAATATTAGTTTATTTGATGTGTACGAGGGTCAAAAGCTTCCAGAAGGAAAAAAATCCTACGCAGTTAGCTTTACCATACAAGACCAAAATAAGACACTAACGGACAAACAAATTGAGAAGATAATGTCTAAATTACAAAGAAGCTACGAAACCGAATTGCATGCAGAATTAAGATAAAGGTTGTGCT
>JBLHNI010000139.1:0-8603 GCA_047650615.1 Maribacter sp. | reverse complement strand
TTAGATACTATAAATCAATTAACCAATAGTACTAGATTGAATACCATATCTCTACAAAGATTGGATACTTTAACCAATATTTCAATATCTACTCGTGAAGAAGCCTTAAAAGGTTTTGATAATGCTTCAAAGGATTTGATGAATTTATCAAAAGACATTTCAACATCCGTAAAAAGAAATACTATTTACAGTGAATTTCTAATTAACAATGAAATCGGTGGAAATTCATTTGCCGTAGTTCGACCATTTAATCGTTCTAATTATGATTTTTATTTAGATAGTCAAATTCAGCTCGAAATTATGAATGTTGGACCAATAGGATTGAAGAATGTTTCTGTTACTGTGGAAAATTTGACAGCAAGGAAAATGTGTATGCATGATGTAGATTGGAGCAAGCCAAATCAAGGAGAAATGAATCTTGAGTGTATGGAAAAATACACACAAATAGTGGATATTGGGGATTTATATATTACTGATGAACTAAAATTTTTCACTTCCAAGGATTCTATTTTTGGTAATCAAGGTTTAAGTTATGCTTACAATAGAATTATTGCAACAATTCCTATTTTACCAGAACAACGAAATTTATCGTTGAGGATTACGGTTGAATCAAACAATGGGCAAACAATGCAACTTTTAGATTTTCTTAATATTCAAAATGCATCAACGGATAATTTCTGTACTCAACCAGTAAGGAAGGGTCCAGAACCGAAAAGTCTGTATTTCCAAAAACAAAAAAACTATCCGCAAAAAGCTTTTGAAAAGTTTTTTTATTTCGACCAACAGTCAGTTATCGATCCTAAAACTGATTACTTCAAGTTAAATTGAATTTGCCCCCGCTAGCGCAAGCGTCACGCTTGTGCCGTCAAAGATTAGCCAAATCTACTACCTACTTTTAATCTCATAACATACCAAGTATAAGTCCTTTATTATCAATTTTCAATATAGTTTCATCTTCAGCATAATTTCTCGCACTACTATACTTCCAGTCTAGTGGGTCGGTTACAAAACCTGCCTCTACCGGATTATTATGTATGTAGTCTATCTTCTGTTTTATTACTTTGTTACTCCATAATTCAATAGGTTTATTGTGTTGTTGCCAAAATTGCCTGTTAACTACATTACTTTTCTTTTTTCCAGCTCTTTCCATCATCCAAAGCAGCCACTCTTTTCTACTTTCTTGTGGATTTTCTTCTATCTCCTTTATAAGTTTTCTAGCTGTAAAACCTTTGAAATCCCTTAACAAGCCTGATGGATCTTCACTATCAGATCTAAAGATAAAATGAACATGGCTGGGCATAAAGCAATACGCAAAAACCTGCATACATTTTTCGGCTCTACAATAATTTATAGCTTGTTCAAGAATCGAAAAATAAATTTATCTCGTAAAAACATCTAACCAATACACAGTTGCAAAGCTTACAAAGTAAGCCGCGGTAGGATTGTTGAATTTATGCTTTCTACTCATGTTATATTTGTTTAGCTAGGAAAAGTAGCTTGTACTAATTTTCAATATTAAATATCAATTCGTTTACTGAATTTATACTTGGCTTACTCTTATCGATACGAGCGTGACGCTCGCACTAGCATCTGTTTCTGCGTTGTATTCAATAATTACAAATTCGAAATTTGTACTTTTAACTTCCTATAGTTAATCCTACCCCAACCATCCCTCTCTATCTAGGCTCCTATATTGAATTGCTTCCCCAATATGATCCCCGTTCAATTTGGATTCATTAGCCAAATCGGCAATCGTGCGTGCAACTTTCAAAATACGATCGTAAGCACGAGCAGAAAGGTTGAGACGCTCCATCGCATTTTTAAGCAATGCTTTTGAAGCTTCGTCCAACGGGCAATATTCTCGTATTTGTTTCGTATTCATTTGGGCATTGTAGTGCACATTTTCTAATTCTTCAAAACGTTTGGTCTGAATTTCCCTACCCGCCGTAACACGCTTTCGTATGTCTACACTACTCTCTCCTTTTCGGTCTTCAGAAAGTTTTTCAAAGGGTACTGGGGTTACTTCTATATGAATATCTATTCGGTCTAGTAAGGGTCCAGAAATCTTGCTCAAATACCGCTGCATTTCTGCCGGCGAAGAAGTTACTGGAGCATCCGGGTCGTTAAAATAGCCTCCGGGACTCGGGTTCATACTGGCGACGAGCATAAAACTACTGGGATAGGTGACGGTGAATCGTGCCCTGGAAATCGTGACTTCACGATCTTCCAACGGTTGGCGCAACACCTCCAACACCCCTCTTTTAAACTCAGGCAATTCGTCTAAAAATAGTACGCCATTGTGCGAAAGCGATATTTCTCCCGGCTGCGGATAGGAACCGCCACCGACCAAAGCCACATCTGAAATAGTATGATGTGGACTACGAAAAGGGCGCTGATTCATCAATCCCATATTTTTAATTTTACCAACAACACTATGAATTTTTGTTGTTTCCAGAGCCTCATGTAGGGTCATTGGGGGTAAGATTGATGGGAGTCGTTTCGCCAACATTGTTTTACCAGCACCTGGAGGCCCAATAAGAATAACATTATGACCGCCAGCCGCCGCAATTTCCATGCAGCGTTTAATACTTTCTTGACCCCTAACATCGGAAAAATCAAATTCTGGAAAATCTAAGCTTTTATAAAATTCCGCGCGTGTATCTATGATTGTCTCTTCTAAAGGTGTTCCCTGGTCAAAAAACTCCAACACCTGTTTGATGTTATCTACACCGTACACCTTTAAATCGCCTACAATTGCTGCTTCCTTTGCATTTTGGCTAGGAAGAATAAAACCTACAAAACCTTCTTCCTGTGCTTTTATGGCTATAGGCAAGGCTCCATTAATCGGTTGTAAACTACCATCCAGAGATAGTTCTCCCATGATGATGTATTTCGCTATTTCCTTCGATTGTATCTGACTGGATGCGGCCAAAATACCTAATGCTAAGGTAAGGTCATACGCAGAACCCTCTTTACGGAGGTCCGCTGGGGCCATATTTATGGTGATTTTTTTACCTGGAATTTTATAACCGTTATTCTGAAGTGCCGCAGCAATCCTATAGTTACTCTCTTTAATTGCATTGTCTGGCAGCCCTACGAGATGATAGCCTATGCCCTTATCGATATTTACTTCAACAGTAATCGTTGTGGCTTCGACTCCAAATACCGCACTACCATACACCTTTGTAAGCATTTTTATTACTTTGGACTAAAAATAAGAATTTCTGAGGAGTTTTGGATTTCTTCTTTGTTCATCATCATTTTACGGAATTTCCCGTCTATGAACATCTGGGCCTGATCTTTATAATGTGTACTGAAAGGATTCCCAGATTGTCCCGTTGGCAGGATGCTTACGCTATTTTCCACATCGGAAAAATCAATTACCCTTCGGGTAGATGGGCCAGAACTAGTCTTATAGCTTCCTGTAGCATCAAAACTGAAGGCCATATTGTTAATGACCTCCTTAGTACCATGTACAGGAAAAGGGCCCACATTAAGGAATGATCTCAAGGCTTCTACTTGTCCGATTGGGTGCGGGTGTTCTATAGTGTGTACCTTATCCCATGTCCATTTGGAACTATCGCTACCAAAATCGTTCTCCAAAGAGGTAACGGCCTTTAAAAAGGCATCCTGTACTATAATATTAGCTGTTTCCGTAGTTTCGGGTGTATTTACATTATCAAACCAAACGGAATTCGTATTGCTTGCCATTGGCGCAATCAAGCGTTTGTGCAGGTGTGTACTTAAAAACTGCTCAAATAAAGTATCTCCCAGTTCGTCCTTAAAGGTATTTTCTAAGAAATAATATTCCCATCTCGTATACACCGTGGCGGCGATACTTCCCAAGGGATAATCACCTTCCCAAGTATTAATCTCGTCCAATACTTTAAGCTGTTCCTGCGTTAAAAGCGATGCATCCATCCGCTCGACTAAATCACTAGCTATGGAAGGATTTACAGAGGAAGTAATATCTAACATCATTTCACTCACACTCTCTATAACCCAGTCATTCTTCGGTGCTACTAAGTTCACAATACGTTTCCCCCTATTTTCTGGCAAGTAATACCCTGGGTATAACATTCCGGCGATAGAATCGGGTTGGTTATTAGCGGAATACACATAGTTCCATGGTGGATTCAAAGCCTGCGGATTTTGAGAAAAGTCTAATAGTTTTTTGACTAGCGGTAAACCTGTATTTGGTTCAAAAACTAATTTTGTATTGACGCTATCCGGTATTTCATAAAGCTGTGCACTCGCAAACCAACCTATATTTCCTTCAGCATCACCGTACATAATATTTAGACCGGGGGCACGGATTTTTGGTAAAGCAGTATAAAACTCTTCTAGATTAGTAGCTTGACTGATTCCATAAAAGGCATCTATTACCTCGTTTTTCATTTGAGTGTACACCCAAGACATGGCAATAGGACGCTCTCCAGTAACTTGGTCTGCAATACCGTTTAGTATAGGTCCGTGAACCGATTTTTTAAACGAAAAATAAATATCAGTCGTATCTTTTACTTTTATGGTCTTATTAATTATTTCATAGGATTTCCAGCCTGTTGCCGTTTTGTACTCATTATCGTTGGTAGGATTATTCTCTTCAAAATAAAAATCTACATCGTCATTCTCGAACATCGTCATCCCGTATGCCAAATTTCGGTCGTGCCCCAAAACAGGAAAGGGAATTCCCGCCATGTGATATCCATATTTGGAATAGGTAGGTGTTTCTATATGCGCTTCGTACCAAACCGATGGTTGTGCAAACCCAATGTGTGGATCGTTAGTGAAAATTACTTTTCCATTTTTAGTTTTTTCCGGTGCCAAAACCCAGCTATTACTGCCTTCAAAGAGTGGAAGGTTTAATTTGCCAAGCGCATTGGAAACCAAAGCGGTGACTGAATTTTGAACAGAGTCGGAAGCTTTGGGCAAATAATTCTTTATCCATTCCGAATCTGGACTTGAGTCTATTCCTAAATCTATTAGATATTCCTTACCTAACTTGTCCTTAATATTGGTAAGAAAAGGATCTGTTTTATGTGCCATAGCAAAACTAAAGGCCATATAGCCCATCGTATTGTACATGTCTTTTAAGGTAAAGTCAGACTTATCAATACCTGTCAAGTAAAATTCAACAGGCGTTGGCCCTTCGGAGATAAATTGATTCACACCATCCAAATAGGCTTGTGCTATCTGTGCAGCTTCTTTCTTCGGGTCTAATTTGGAAACGGTTACCATAGAAGCATCATCAATTCCTAGCGCAAGAAAAAATTTATCCGTCCCCAACAAATCGGTTCCAAATACTTCTGAGAGTCCGCCACTGCCAATCCTACGCAGCAACTCCATTTGCCAAAGTCGGTCTTGGGCATGCACATAGCCTAATGCCCTAAACGCATCCTTCTCTGTAGTGCCGTAAATATGGGGAATACCATACGTATCGTAATACACTTGTACCTCATTCTCTAGTTGTACCAGTGTTTTAGTCCCCGAATAATCTGGTTTAAGAGTTTGAACGAAGATGGTTCCGGTAATAGCTAGTATTACTACTAGCACCAGTAAAAGGAGTCCGATTTTCTTTAAAATTCTCATATCAGTTCTTGGGGGATTTCGAACTCAAGGTATGATTATTTTTATTAAAAAAAACCTGTAGCTCGGTAATTTATTAACGAATTATTGCTGTCACCTTATTCCTAAGGCTATTTATTAAAATTATTTAGCCCTTCCAAAAGCCATAACCGATACGTATCCACATCGCTATTTTGAATGGAGGTATTGAGTACTTCCAAATCCGGAGAAAGCAGCACATAAAACGGTTGAGAAACCGCATTAAAATTAATATCCTGAAAGGTGCCCCATTTCTGTGCAATGTTCTCTATGCGTTTTACACGACCGGAATCATATTGGAAATCAAACTGCTGGGCTTCTGGAAGTTCTTTTCGGTCATCGACATATAAGGAGATAAGCACATAATCCTCCTTGATAATAGGAAAGATATCCGGCTCGCTCCACACGTTCTCTTCCATTTTTCTGCAATTGACGCAGGCCCATCCGGTAAAATCCAATAAAATAGGTTTATTTTTTTCTTTGGCATACGCCAATCCAGTTTCGAAGTCCTTAAAGCAGTCTATACCCAATGGGCAATCGCTTTGCTGTTGGAAAATACTGTAGAATTCTGGTGGTGGAAACCCGCTCAATAATTTCAGGTTGGTTACATTACTCACACCAAGAATCAGATAGAGGCTGAAAGCGACACTTAGTATACCTGTAATCTTTCTTCCCAAGCTCAATTTTGTCTTTGGTCCATCATGTGGGAAACGTAAAACACCAAATAAATAGAGGGTCATAAGCAATCCTAATACAATCCAAATACCAAGGAATGTTTCCCTTTTAAGTATCCCCCAATGTCCGACCAAATCTGCATTGGAAAGGAATTTTAGGGCGAGTCCCAGCTCTAAAAACCCGAGTACTACCTTTACCGTGGTCATCCATCCGCCGGATTTTGGCAGGGAATTCAACCAGGCCGGAAACAAGGCAAATAAAGCAAAAGGCAAGGCCAGCGCAACACCAAAACCTGTCATACCCGCAGTAAGATTAATGGCCACATCACCTTCCGCTAAAGTGGTACCGCCCAACAGGCCGCCCAATATAGGCCCTGTACAGGAAAAGGAAACGATAGCAAGTGTTACGGCCATAAAAAATATACCCAAAGCACCGCCCACCTTTGAAGAGGCAGCATCCATCTTATTGGCCCACGAACTTGGCAAGGTCAATTCATAATATCCAAAAAAGGAAAAAGCAAAAAATACAAATATGGCGAAAAAAGCCAGATTCAGCCATATATTGGTGGCTATGGTATTCAGAATTTGTGAATCTACGGAATCAAACAAATGGAAGGGCAGACTTAACAAAAAGTATATTAATACTATAAAAAATCCATATAACAAGGCATTGCCGATACCTTTAGACTTGGTCTGCGATTGTTTGGTAAAGAAGGATACCGTTAAGGGAATCATAGGGAACACACATGGGGTTAAAAGGGCAATGAGTCCACCTAAAAATCCCAATGCGAAAATGACCCATAAACTGGTACTTGTGCCAATTTTTTCCTGTCCCTGAGTGAGTAATTCCTTGTTCTTTAGGTCTAATCTTAAACCTGTAGAAAGTGCCTTACTACGGTCATCTATCGCTATCGTTTCATCTACTACAGCTTCTCCGTTCAAAGAAAAAACAAAATCAATGTCGGCAGGAATACAAACCTCTTTACAGACTTGATAAAACAAATTGACTTTTATTTGGGAAACATCGGTGTTTAAGAGTTTTATCCTTTGCGTAAAAATAGCTTCCTTCTTAAAAAAGGTTTCATCTACCTCAAAAATATCACTGAATTCAGTGATGGTCTTACTTTCTTGAGATTCGCCAATAAGCTCGTAATCCTTGCCTACTTCTTTATAATTAAATTCACTAGGCAGGGAACCGCCTTCCGAAGTAAACTGGGAATACATATGCCAACCTTCAAAAATTTGACCTTTTACAATCAATTCGTACTCTGTATCGGAGATGTGCTGCACATCGGTTTCCCAAACAACAGGGTTTTCATCGTCTTGGGCTATCCCAAAAAATGGTAAAACAAAAAACAAAAAAGATAGTAGTACTATTCTCATAATTTTACTTCAATTCTTAAAATAGCTTTTGTGTTCGACTGCACTTTAAAACGCTCATCTGCCCTTTTTCCTATAATCCATACAATATCCTCGCCAGAACATAAGAGCCATTGCCTGTTTTTTAGGGCTACAGGAACTTTTTCATCCTTAAAGAATTTTGCCAATTTCTTTTTTCCTTGCAAACCCAAGGGGTGAAAATAGTCGCCTTTCATCCATTTCCTTACCTGTAACGGATACTTTAACGCATTTTTATCAACATAAATTATAGCTGATGTGTTTTCATTTCTTTCGAGTACGTCTAAAAATTCCAATCCAATAGGCAATATAGCGCTATTGTCGTCTTGTGATATGGTGTAAGTATCCACTTCGTCTCTTTCTATATCTAATAGAGAAAGCCATAGAAAACCCCTATCCTTCGACAAGGTATGTGTTTTGGATTTGATGTATTTACCGCTCATGGCATCCAATATATCCCTGAGATTTTCCCATTCGGTAAAGCCGAATTCTTGAAAGAGTCCATACAAATAACCATCTAAGGGATGCAATTTTTTCAACTTCGAAATGGATATTTTCGACATTCCGTTTTCTTGCACAAACAAGGCTTTTTGAAGCTCTGCCAGTTGATTTTTGGCGATAGCAGCCGACTGATTCAAGTATGTGGTACTCTTTTTAAAATTTTCCAAAAAATTAGGGTGGAGTGCTTTAAGCACGGGGACCAATTCTAAACGGATTTTGTTCCTTAAATACTTTGCATCTGCATTACTAGCATCCTCTCGCCATTCTAAGCCATTTAATTTTGCATAGGCCAAAAGCTCAGTTCTGGAGTACTTTAAGAGTGGACGCGCAATGGTTTCCGTCTGTTCGGGTATTCCTGTGAGTCCATCTATTCCGGCACCTCTAGATAGATTTATTAAAAACGTTTCTAAATTATCATCCAAATGA
>JBLHNI010000138.1:0-8610 GCA_047650615.1 Maribacter sp. | reverse complement strand
TACCACAAAAAATAATACCTTAACCACTTGCACTCCCGTTCTATCCCCATCTTCCATAACATAGCCACCGAGCCTTGCCTGAAACTCGTCCAAATACACGAGCACATACACTTCAAAATAGATAAACATAACAAAACCAAGTATAATCAAGATAGCCAAAATAAGACCCACCATCAGCGCAAAAAGATACTGCCTGAAAAAATTACGCGTAAGCTCAATGTGATAGGAAGTTTCAAACCCTCCAAAAATAGCATTTACCCCATTAGCCACTAAAAATATGGATAAGATAAAGGCCGATGATAACAGGCCTCCCCGTTTCTGGTCTTTTATCTGTTGAAATACCTCCCCAAAATATTCCCCGGTTGCTGTAGGTAAAAAGGATTCCAAGAACAACTGAAACTGACCTTCAAAATCGGCATTTTGAATGCTTACATATTCAAACAAATAAGGCACCAAGGTAACCATGAATATCAATAAGGGAAATAAGGCCATGAACAAACTAAATGCAATGGCACTAGCCCTAGTAGAAAGTGTCCCTTGAAGAATACCAACCACATACATCTCTGATAGGTCGTAAATAGAGAGTCCCTTAAAACCGGGAAGCCTAATTTCTTTAAGCAACCGGACAAACCAGTTTACAACGGGTATTTTTTCTAAACGTTCTTCAATTTCCAATGACATTTATACAGCTTTTAGGCTTAAATCCAGGTTATAGACCGAATGCGTTAACGCACCCGATGAAATATAATCCACACCACACTCCGCATACTGGCGAATAGTATCTTCATTGATTCCTCCGGAAGACTCTGTTAAACAAGTATCTCCAATCAAGCGCACCGCTTCTATTGTATCTTCATAATTAAAATTATCTATGAGAATACGGTAAACACCTTCGGTTTCTAAGATTTCCTTGATTTCAGTTAAGCTTCTAGCTTCCACTATAATCTTTAAATCTTTTCCTGTTTTTCTTAAATAATTTTTCGTTTTGTCTATAGCCTTGGTAATACCGCCAGCAAAATCTATGTGATTATCTTTAAGCATAATCATATCGAAAAGCGCAAATCTGTGGTTTTCGCCACCACCAATTTTTACAGCCCATTTTTCCAAGGCTCGTATACCAGGCGTCGTTTTTCTAGTATCTAAAATTTTGGTGCCCGTACCTTCCAATAACCCAACAAAAAAATTAGTCTTAGTAGCAATTGCACTCATCCTCTGCATGGCATTGAGAACAAGCCGTTCTGCCTTTAAGATACTTTGCGAGCTACCGGACACATAAAAGGCGATATCGCCGTATTTAACCTCACTACCATCTTCAATAAGAGTTTCAACCTTTAAGTTCTTATCTACATAAGCAAAAACTTCCTTAGCGAATTGAACCCCTGCGAGAATACCTTCATCTTTGACCAAAAGTTTTGCCTTTCCAAGGGCTTCTTTAGGAATACAAGCCAGAGAACTATGGTCTCCATCGCCCACATCCTCTCGTATAGCATTGCTGATTATCCCTTTAATCTCTTCCTTAAATTGCGCTTCTGAAATCATATACTTTTATTGCCTTGTGCTAAAATACGAATCCATTTTGGGAAATTGATTTACTTTTGAAAGCCTATGATACACATTTAATTGAATAACGACAGTACCAATCTATATAAATAAACAACAATCAGATACTTAGCTGATTGTTATATAAACAAAACATGACGATAAAACTATTGGTTATTGGCAAAACAGATAGCACAGAACTGCAAGACCTCATAAACATGTATGAAAAACGTTTGGGATATTATGCCAAATTTATTTTAAAGGTTATTCCTGATTTAAAAAAAACCAAAAACCTTTCTGAAGATCAGCAAAAAGAGAAAGAAGGCGAACTTATCCTAAAACAGCTTGCACCTACGGATGTGCTTGTTTTATTGGATGAGAACGGGAAACAATTCAGTTCAATCGAATTTTCATTTTACTTACAAAAGAAAATGAATTCAGGTATCAAACAACTCGTGTTTGTAATCGGAGGACCTTATGGCTTTAGTGCGTCTGTTTACAAAATAGCATCAGGAAAAATAAGTCTGTCCAAAATGACATTTTCGCATCAAATGGCACGGCTTTTTATTGTAGAACAAGTTTACCGGGCGTTTACGATTCTAAAGAACGAGCCTTACCACCATCAATAATCATTTATTTTTGTTGTTGTAACATTTATTCCTGGGAATTGAAAATAAAAAATTAAGCGGTTTTTGTTTTACTGTCTTAATCCTCATGGAACTCCAAGGAATTGACCATATTTTTAGAGACTTGTTCCAAATTGTTGAGTTCATCCATTACACAGTCTAGAAGCTCCTGTTTATGAGCCATGTTTTTCTCAATTTTCAAAACATGTTGTAAATCCTTAATATTCTTAATATGCGAGTTGAATGCATGGGACTGATGCCAAGAAATTTCCTTTAATTTCTTATTCTGAATGCTTATTTTTTTTATTGCAGGATTTATGATAAAAATAATTTCCAATAGAATAATCAAAATAGATAATGCAGCAAGTTCCAATTCTACAATCATTAATGTTTTAATATCATCTTCTGACTTCTTTTGAAATTGTGATACAATGGTATCCATTACGGCTATAAAACGCCCCACGGCACTTGACAAGCTCTCAAAAGAAACTGTTTCTAGACTGTTCGAGTTCCTTAAACTAGAGTACATATAATTTATATCTGTCTCCAACTTATCAAAATTTTTCTGAATTTCGGAATCTTCCAAAGGTTCTAATCTAGAATCTCCATCTTGTAGCGCAAGATTTGTGGCATACAAGCGTTCTAGCCCAAGCTTGGTATCGGCATAATTACATTTCAACAAGCGACACTCATAGAGGTTAGTTAGTACTCTCTGCCCTAACATTCGCTGTGTGCCTGCTATATTTATAAGCAAAGCTGTACGTTCTTGTTTTTGTAAAGAATATTGTGTGATAGCCTGTATAACCAAGGTTAACACAATAATGGTGGCTACCAATAGGTAATATTTACCAACTTGTTTATTAAAAAATGATAGGTTGAACATTAAAAATTAGAATGATTTTTCCTACAATTTTAATAATTCCATAGGGATTAATCAATTATTTGTGGTGAGCAGGTGGTTATTAAGTTGTGTAAAGCGATTTAATAGCAATAAAAAAATCAAGCACCACCAAAACTTAAGTTCACATTTTTGTACAAAGACTAATAAAGCACCCTAAACTTAATCGTATTATCAACCTTTCTGAGCGCTTTAATCACGTCCTTGTTATACTCCTTATCCAAATCTGTAATAACGTAGCCGACCTCATTGTCTGTGGATAAGTACTGACTAGAAATATTTAACTCGTACTCGGCCAACACTTTATTGATTTTTGCCATAATTCCAGGTACATTTTTATGAATGTGCAAAAACCGGTGCGACTTATTTTGTTTTGGGAGGCGAATATTGGGGAAGTTAACAGCATCTACCGTGTTTCCAGAATTGATATAACCCATTATTTTATTAGGTACAAAATCTGCAATATCCCGTTGCGCCTCTTCCGTACTACCACCAACATGCGGTGTTAATATCACGTTGGGAAACCCTTGTAATTTAGTTATGAAATCACCATTGCTTCTCGGTTCCTCTGGATATACGTCTATTGCTGCACCTGCTATCTGACCGCCCTCTAAAGCTGCTGCTAAGGCATCGATATCTACCACAAATCCTCTAGAAAGATTCACTAACATAGCGCCTTTTTTCATCTGGTTGATTTCCCGCTCGCCAATAAAGTTTTTATTGGCCGGATTATCATCAATATGGAGCGTAACCACATCGGAAATATTCAACAAATCTTCCAGGGTATTACACTTTTTAGCATTTCCAAGCGCCAAACTATCCTCTACATCGTAGTAATAAACATGCATACCAATTGCCTCTGCTAAAACCGATAGTTGCTTGCCAATATTCCCATAACCTACAATACCTAAATTCTTACCACGAACCTCACGAGATCCAGCTGCCGTTTTTTGCCACTGGCCTTTATGTAATTCCGAACTTCTGGTGAATACACTTCTCATTAACATAATAATTTCGCCAATGGCCAATTCTACCACGGAACGCGTGTTGCTATAAGGCGCATTAAAGACCACAACGCCTCTTTTCTTGGCATATTCTAATTCTATTTGGGTAGTCCCGATACAAAATGCACCCACAACCAATAGTTTATCGGCAGCATCGAGCACCTTTTGGCTTACTTGGGTCTTTGACCGTATACCCAACACATGTACACCTTTTATTTTTTCTATAAGTTCTTCTTCTGCTAAACTATGTTTGACCAACTCTACCGAGAACCCATCTTCGGATAGGTTCTCGAATGCGGCGGTATGTACATTTTCTAATAAAAGGACTTTGATTCTGTTCTTGGGGTAAGATATATTTCTTGGCAAATCGTTTAGGTATAAAAATTCATCTAAATTAGGGGTTATGTGATCCGCATTGTCGGCGGCCTTATCCCTGTGTACATTCTCCGTATAGGCAAAAAACTTATCTGCAATTCCTGCCTCTCGCATGACATAGTCGCTATAACCGTCTCCTATTACCTGTACCTCTCCTTCTAACTTCATGTCTTTAAGACATTGTATTTTTCCGTTATGTTGTGAAAGTACATTGGCCTCATCAAAACCTACAATATTACCTGCGTCATCAAACTTGAAGGTATTTGCGTACACTCTATCCGAAGGAATATTGTATTCTTTTACTATAGGGTCTATAAACTCTTTAAATCCGCAGGAAATCACATAAATATCATCCGCATATTTCTCGAAAAAATCTTTGTTTGAGGCAATGGATTTTGAAATTTTTTGTCGCAGCGCGCTAACCAAGTGTTCCAAATCATTTTTATGAGCATTCAATAACTTGATCCTACTTTCCAAGGACTCGGTAAACGAAATATCCCCGTCTATACCAAGATTGGTGATTTTTTGGATTTCGGCTATAATTTCGTCCTTATTTGATTTTCCTTGAAGCGTAAGTTCTGCTAACACATCAAGTGCCTCCACCCTTGTTAAGGTACTATCGAAATCAAAAACGTATTTTCTTCCTGTTGCTATCATTATTCTTTTATCCCTTATTATCAAAAAAATGCTTTTCTTGATTCCTATTACTCAAATATTGGTCAAAAATAAAAATTATATCCCTTTGATCATATCTTAAACGTCAAATAAAACAAAAAGTACCGCCATTGGTTAAAATTCAAAAATAATAGCGGTCCTCTTTAAATAATTCAAAAAAAGTCAGCCGATTGCTTCAATATGATTCAAATACCATAACCCTGCAAGTATAGCAAGCCCAAAGCTTACTAGCGTGCCAATTAATATGTACTCCGTGAGCTTTGTACTATTACTTTCCTTTAAGTCTTTAAAACGAAATACGGATTTTGCTGTAATCAAAAGACCAATAGCATCCCACCTACCTATTAATATAAATGCAAGCACAAATAAACGCTCTATAATACCGATATATTTACCTGCATTAGGAAGTGATTTATAATCTTTATTTATTTGGCCTGACATGGGTTCTAGCAGTATTCCCATAATAATTGCAGATGGAAAAGTCACAAACACCACGGCCAAGACCAAGGGCCAATTTAAATTTTCGAACAAAGAAATAGAGTGTTCTGGTAACGTTGTATAACAGGAACAAACGTATAAGATTATAACATGTAGAAATTGATTTAAAAGAAAAGGAATGCTCTTGTTCTTAAACCATGGGTTGGTATATAGTTTTGCCAAGTCTATCAAGAGATGGGATAGCGCCAAAATGATCGCTATTTTCCAAAGGCTTAGGTCCCATAAAACAAAAGCATACAAGGCAAAATGAATGAATATGTGAAGGTAAAGGTATTTTGACCTTATCTTGTTTGCCTCCTTATGAACTACCCATCTTAAAGGCTGTAGCATAAAATCTCCAATTAAATGGGCCAGTACTAATTTTACGAAAACCACCATACACTATACTTCTCCGATTACTTGTTGATAATAGGCCAAGAGGTCTGAGACCAAATCCAATCGCGCTCTTTTTATTCGTTGGCTCACGGCGGATTGTTTTATACCTAATTTTTGGGCAATTTCCTTTTGGGAAGCTTCTGGGTTGTCAAGTACCATGAGGGCAATCTCTGCAGACACGACACTCCAGCTGTTCATAAAGTCCAAGGCCAAACGCAGCATAAGATTTAGGGTAAGGTCATGCGATTCGCTACCTGTTGCGATACTTAGATTTACCTTACTTTCTTTTAGGGATTCAAATTTTCTACCAGATCGTTGGTGTGCAGAACCGTTAGAGTCGCTAACACCTGTTCCAACATAGGTCTCCAGACCTATACCTATGCCCATTCTAACATCCAATCCTTTTACCGATTTTAGTAAGGCTTTTATTTGAATTGCCGAGAGTAGGGCACTCTCGCTAGTAACCTTTAACTGAAACTCGTCGCCTCTATATATTTCCCACTGCATGGGTGCGGGCCCAAATCGATTAAAGTAGGTTTTTAAACCCCCTATCCATTCCGTTGATAAATGGTTTTCCGAATTAATGATATCCCCTGTAATAATTGCTATCATAATAATTAACTATTATGCTAATATATTAAAAAATAAGCTAAATAAGTAATGTTTTAAACTATAAGCGTAAGAATCAATATACTCAAAATCTAAAACCACCTTCTGGTCCTCGTTAGGTATTCCGTGTACTTTTTACCAAATTTACGCAATAAGATATGTTCTTCCGGACCAATTTGAAAACGGTTCATATAGCCGACAAATCCGGCAGCTATCAATGTGTTGAATGCATTGCCAAAATAAAGTCCCACTGCAAGAAGGAGCAATAACATCGCAAGATACATTGGATTCCTGGAGAAGGTATACAAGCCATTTGAAATCAACCTAGAGGCTTTATCTGGCGTATTGGGATTCACGGTAGTTTTTGATACAAAAAACTGAACAAGGCTTACCACACCGATACCCACAGCCAATCCTACGAGAATCTTAACTAAAGGTACTCTTCCAAAGAAATCAAAAAAACCAAAAGGCAGAAAAGTGCTTAGAAGGTACATGCCTAAAACAAAAACCAAAAAGACAATAACTGGGGGTACTTTTAATTCCATTTTATAAAATTACTATTTTTGATGCTGTTAACATCTTAAAACAGCCTCTAAATTATTTTCAATGAAACTCGTATTCGCCACCCATAATCAGAATAAGTTAAAAGAAATACAAGCCTTAGTCCCAGACCATATTCAATTGATATCCTTACAAGATATTGGTTGCACAAAGGCAATACCGGAAACTGCGGATACGCTTCAAGGAAATGCAAAACTAAAGGCAGACTATGTTACCAACAACTATAATCTACCCTGCTTTGCAGATGACACTGGGCTGTTGGTAGACGCACTTAATGGCGAGCCCGGTGTTTATACAGCCCGTTATGCCGGTGTGGAATCCGGTGCAGATGCCAATGTAAAAAAGTTACTAAAAAACTTGTTAGATAAGAAAAATAGAGCAGCACACTTTAGCACATATATTGCCCTAAATATAGAGGGAGAGACATTATTGTTTGAAGGCTCCGCTGAAGGGGTCATTACTAAAAAAAAGAAAGGCGAAAACGGCTTTGGATATGACCCAATATTTAAACCTGCCGGGCATAATCGTACCTTCGCAGAGCTACCCCTAGAAATAAAAAATAAAATAAGCCATAGAGGAAAAGCATTCGCTAAACTCATAGCGTTCCTAAACAAAACAAATACTAACATCTAAAAAAACAATGATACAGTTGAGATATCGGTAGCCTCCGATGGGCAGAAGCCATTGGCAGGGTTCTTACCGCCTTTTTTACTACCTTAATGGCATAGCCCAAATGGTAAGCGGCGAACTAGAACTAAAGGAAGATATGATTACTCATAACCGAGTTGTCATCTACTCCAGTTGCTACCAATCCAAAAGAGTATCAAGGAAAGTCTTAAAGAAAGTGGACTCGATTGCCTCTCCGCATTAATGGAAAGCAGCAAGGTGCTGGATGAAAAAAAAACAATTATCCAACACAAAGTAAATTGCGTAAAAAAGAACATTGAAAAATACGCTCTGGAGAAAACAGAAATTTAATAAGGCTCTATAAAAGTAGGCGAAGCAAACTGGGTACAGAATCTAGACGGCGAAATGGGTGAAATTACAGGCATAAAAGAATGAGAAGTTTTAGCGAATGAATATGACGTTGCAACCAAAAAATTTGATTTAGCTATGCTTTTCTTTTAAATTAGTATTGTACTTGGTACAGTCTGTATTTCTATATACGATAACCCCAAGCTTCAAGAACCTTCATTATACTTATGATTTTATCTGGAATTACAGGAGTTATCATGTCCTTATATAGCTATAGCTTTGCTCCTTAAAAAGGCTAGTTACAATAAATTATACTATCTCGTTAATTAGCAGTACCTTTGCCGCCAAATTAACGCCGCTAGTATAGCATGTGTTGCATTGAGTCTAATAGGTTATAAACGATAATCGCTCTAAGCAACATTCTTATTTGCGATTAAGTATAACATATTATGACAAAGTTTGAAGCACTAGGACT
>JBLHNI010000137.1:0-8646 GCA_047650615.1 Maribacter sp. | reverse complement strand
CTCTTTCTGTCCTGTTTTTATAGCACCGATACCGAACTTGTATCGGTCAAAAAAATAAGTATCATTGAATCCCTTTAAGGAAACAATGACATTAGCGGCAATTATAGCCATAGTGGCTACACTTAGGTTGTTCATGTTTAAAGCTTATAATTCGCATCAAATATAGCTATATTTGCGCTTATACTTCAGCATATGCAGCTACTGGCGTTTATCTTACTATATCCCTTTTTATGGGTGATTTCCATCTTGCCACATCGCTTGTTCTACAGTTTTTCAGATATAGTATTTTTCTTTGTTTATCATATTTTTGGTTATCGTAGAACGGTTGTAAGAAATAATTTAGAACTTGTCTTTCCTAAAAAAAAGGCCAGCGAAATTAATAGGCTAGAAAAGGATTTTTTTAGACATATGTGTGATATGTTTCTCGAAACTATCAAAACAATGTCCCTAAGCAAGGAACAGGTTCGTAAAAAATACAATGTTTTAAACATTGACGTTCTAAAGAAACTAGAGAAAGAGCGTAGCATTCTTATCGTTTGCTCCCATTATGCCAATTGGGAATGGAATGTGAGTATTAATAATTACGTAAATTCCAAAGGATACGCGGTCTATCAGAAAATCACCAATAAATATTTTGATGCGTTTATACGTAAAGTGCGTGCAAGATGGAACACAACGCTTATAAACCAACGAGAGACCGTAAAAACTGTTGTCCGTGATAAAAGAAATGGTGTGACTGGAATTTTTGGTTTGGTAAGCGATCAGTCACCACAACGTCACCGAGCTCAATATTGGTCTGAGTTTATGGGTATAAAGGTTCCTGTTTTTAATGGCGCAGAAACGATGGCCAGAAAATTGGATTTAGCCGTCGTCTTCCTAAAAGTTAGAAAAGTGAAACGAGGCTATTACCAGGCTGAGTTCATTACCATTGCAGAACGTGGAAAAGAAACCAAAGAAAACGAAATTACAGAGGCGTTTTTGAGACTTACCGAGCAACAGATTAAAGAAAAGCCAGAACATTACTTTTGGACTCATAAACGTTGGAAGCACAGAGGTAAACAACCCGCTCCCTTTGCGAAAAATTCTTAACGTCTAAGCGATATTTCCATTACTTAGCGTAACCGTTTCAGCTACAAATTATTTATATTTAGCGTTGATTTATTAAATACGCGATTATCTTAACTCTTAATCGATGGAAATATTAGAAACGCTTTACAACGAAATTATTGGTTTTTTAGGCATCACTAAGGCCTGGGAAATTCTACAAACAGGCGATTTTAGCACATTTAGAACCTACGATGGCATTGTAGCGCTAATCTATCCTCTTATCCCCTTTCTGGTATTACTCGAACTTACGTTAGGCCTTCTTTACAAAAAACCCAAACCAAGGTCTACAAGGTTAAATTTCTTATTTATATTTTTAATCGATTTGTTGGTCGTTTCATTTCAATAGCTATGGTTACGTGGATTATTGGTTTGTTACAGCCAACGGCACCATTTCAAACCAGTTTGACTTGGTATTGGTTTATCTATGGATACATTGTTTGGGAGTTTGGCCATTTTTTATACCATTACTGGGGTCATAAAGTGCGCTTATTTTGGTGTTTTCATTCGACGCACCATGCTCCCGAGGATATGAATCTTTCCGTTACGTATGCCCATTTCTTTTTGGAGGGTCCTTATGCGGATACCATTAGAACCACTGTTTGCATTTTACTAGGGGTTTCAGCCAGAACTATTATTTTTAATCATGTTTATTGATGGCACTTGGGGTGCATTTATCCATGTAGGTGAAAACGTAATAAAAGATGCGCGATTTGGCTTTATAGGTAAGTATATATTAACACCATCACATCATAGAGTTCATCACGTTAGAAATCCCCTTTATATGGACACGAACTTTTGTAATCTCCTTAATATTTGGGATCGGGTATTTGGTACGTATCAAGAAGAGCAAAAAGAAATAAAAGATTGAATAGGGTATTACCCGAGAGATGGATTCCGGTAATTTTTTAGATGTTTATTTTGGTGAGATTGTGGCCTTGGCTAAAGATGTAGCAAAAGCACCAGTATTTATAAATAAGATAAAGTATATTTTTATGCCACCGGGTTGGGATCATCTTGGAACGCACGAGACGGCTAAAATCGTACGGGAGAATTATTTCAAGGATGAGAAATCCAAGGGCAAAGGCCTCAAGACCAATTTGGCGTAAACACCGTAATCTTCCTTCGTATATTCTTGGCAAACCACTAGGTATTCAAATACGAGCCAATGGTGTTTAATGATGGGTATCTAACTGATTTTTTAGAAGCTTTTCATGAGCATAAATCTTACTGAAAAGATATAAAAACAGAAACCCCATCACTTTGAAAGCGATGGGGTTTGTATTTAGCTGTAGGATTGCTTAGCCTTCTGCTATCTCCTTTAGTTCCGAAATCATACGGTCCGCTAAAGCATCGGCTTCCCTCTGACTCTTTGCTTCGGTGTAAATACGTATAATCGGTTCTGTGTTGGATTTACGAAGATGCACCCAGTTCTCTGGAAAGTCAATCTTTACACCATCAATGGTGGTAAGGTCCTCGTTTTTATACTGCTTTTCTATCGTTTTTAAAATGGCATCTACATCTAGTTCCGGCGTCAGTTGAATTTTCTTTTTACTCATAAAATAACTGGGGTAACTAGCTCTAAGTTCGGCGACCGTACCTCCTTTTTCTGCCATCAGCATTAAAAACAAGGCGGTTCCTACTAAGGAATCCCTTCCGTAATGACTTTCTGGATAAATGATACCACCATTTCCTTCACCACCAATGATTGCATTGTTTGCCTTCATTTTGGTTACTACGTTTACTTCGCCTACGGCTGAAGCTTCATATGTACCGCCATGTTTTTCGGTAATATCGCGTAACGCTCTTGAAGAGGATAGATTAGACACCGTATTTCCTTTAGTTTTACCCAAGACATAATCGGCACAAGCAACCAAGGTATATTCTTCCCCAAACATTTCACCGTCATTGCTGATAAAAGCCAAGCGGTCTACATCTGGGTCTACAACAACTCCAAAGTCGGCCTTTTCTTTTAGCACCAAATCACAGATATCTCCCAAGTGTTCCTTTAAAGGTTCTGGATTGTGTGGAAAGTGTCCGGTTGGATCACAATATAATTCAACAACTTCAACCCCAAGTTCCCTTAATAATTTTGGGATGGCTATTCCACCTGTAGAGTTCACACCGTCGACCACCACCTTAAATTTGGCTGCACGTATAACATCGGCATTGACTAAGGAAAGGTTGAGTACTTCATCTATATGAATATCAATATAACTATCGTTTTTTATGATTTCACCCAAATCGTCCACTTCAGAAAAATCAAAATCTTCCTTCTCCGCAATTTCTAAAATCTTAGCGCCTTGGGCTGCGTCTAAAAACTCCCCTTTTTCATTTAACAATTTAAGCGCGTTCCACTGTTTAGGATTGTGACTAGCTGTTAATATAATACCACCATCTGCTTTTTCTAAAGGAACCGCAATTTCTACGGTGGGCGTGGTAGACAAATCTAAATCTATGATATCTATACCCAAACCTACTAAGGTCGAAACCACCAAATTCTGTATCATTTCACCAGAAATACGTGCATCACGCCCAATTACCACTTTTAATTTGTCTTTCTTAGCATACGCTTTAAGCCAAATACCGTATGCAGCAGCAAATTTTACCGCATCAATTGGTGTTAAATTATCACCAGGTTTTCCCCCTATGGTGCCTCGTATTCCAGAAATTGATTTAATCAGTGTCATAAATTCAGTATAAGTTTTTGCAAATATACACCCTCTGTCGGCAACCGGAAGCGTAGCAATTCGTAAATTCGACATGGACAAAATTTTATCGGTCAATGAACTTTCTTGCTCATATTTATCTTTCTTTTGGCGATGCCGATATAACCCTAGGGAACTTCATAGCAGACAGTATTCGCGGAAATAAGTACAAACACCTACCACCAAGGGTCATAAAAGGGATAGAATTACACCGGCAAATAGATACCTATACTGATGCCCATAAGATACCTAAGAAAAGTAGTAAAAGACTCCACGCGAACTACAGTCATTACAGCAGGGTAATCGTAGATATTTATTACGATCATTTTTTAGCTAAGAACTGGGAGCGGTATTCCGATATTCCTTTAGCGGTGTTTGTGGATGATTTTTATGACCTTTTGGAAGATAATTATGCCATTTTACCCGATGGTGTTAAGCGCATGATGCCCCATATGATTGCAGATAACTGGATATTCAACTATTCAAAAATGGAAGGGATTGCCAAGGTACTTAACGGTATGAACCGCAGAACAAAGAACAAATCAAAAATGAACTTCGCGATAGTGGACCTAGAGCAACATTATGATGATTTTGAAAAAGAATTTACCTTGTTTTTTGAAGAATTGATTATCTTTTCCCAACAAAAATTTAATTCGCTTTAACTTAATTAATATACAGACAAACTACCATTACGTTATGATCAAAAGAATTATAATTGCCTTAGTTTTTCCTTTTTTATTTATCCATTGTAGGCAAGTGCCAACACCACCTTCAGGTCTGGTCACTGAAAGAGCCATGGTGGTATCTGCACGTGAGGAAGCGTCTAAAATAGGCGTGGAAATCATGAAAAAAGGGGGTAATGCTTTTGATGCCATGGTAGCTACTGAGATGGCCTTAGTAGTTACGTATCCCTTTGCAGGAAATTTGGGGGGTGGCGGATTTATGGTATACCGCAAGGCCGATGGGGATGTAGGTGGGCTAGATTACAGGGAAAAAGCGCCATTGGCTGCGCACAGAGATATGTATTTGGATTCCCTTGGCAACGTCATTCCTGGTAAAAGTACAGTTGGCGCAACAGCCATAGGTGTTCCGGGTACTGTTGCTGGGATTATTGCCGTACATAAAAAATTCGGTTCACTACCCTTGGAAGAAATTATGGCTCCAGTGATTGCCTTGGCCGAAAAAGGGGTAGTCGTAACCGCCAACCAAGAAAAAAGACTGGCTAGCCAGCGTGATAAATTTATTGAGGTAAATAGTGACAGTACCAAGTTTGCAACTGTATTTAAAGAAGGCGATGTAATCAGTTATCCTAACTTGGCCAACACCATGAGAAGAATTGCTAAAAACGGTAGGGACGGTTTTTATAAAGGAGAAACTGCTCAAAAACTAGTTGCATTTATTCAAGAAAATGGAGGTTATGTTACCGAGAAAGACCTAGAAAAGTACCAAGCTATTTGGCGGCAGCCCGTAATATTCGATTATAAGGATATCCGTATTATCTCTATGAGTCCCCCTAGCAGCGGGGGCGTTACTATGAACCAAATCTTTAAAATGATGGAACCCTATGAAATATCGAAATTTGGACATAATTCAGAAAAAACAGTTCAACTTTTTACCGAGGCATCAAGACGGGCTTATGCCGATCGTAATTTCTACTTAGGTGATCCAGATTTTGTTGATATTCCCTTAGATGTCATCTTGAGTAAAGGATATTTAAACGCCCGTATGGCCGACTTCTCTTTTGATAAAGCCACCAAATCTGAAGCCGTTTCCCATGGGGCAGTAGAAATCCTAGAAAGTATGGAAACCACCCACTACTCCATCGTAGATGCAGAAGGCAATGCGGTTTCCGTAACTACCACTCTAAATGGGGCCTATGGTTCTAAGTTGTATTCCGATGAGCTAGGTTTTTTCCTAAATAACGAAATGGATGATTTTAGTTCCAAAATAGGTGTACCAAACATGTTCGGACTCATCGGTGCTGAAGCCAACAGTATTGCTCCGGAAAAACGGATGCTGAGCAGTATGACACCGACCATCGTAGAACGAGACGGAAAACTTTGGCTTGTAGTTGGTACACCAGGTGGGTCAACGATAATTACCGCAGTGGTGCAGACTATTTTAAATACATACGAGTTTAATATGAGTATGCAAGAAGCGGTAAATGCGCCCCGTTTTCACCACCAATGGCTGCCCGATATGGTCATTTTTGAGCCGGAAGGCTTTTCGGATGAACTAAAAGAACAAATGAAGGCAAAAGGATATATTATAAACGAGGATCGCACACCTATTATTGGTAAAGTAGATGCGATTAGAGTACTTGCTGATGGAACCTTGGAAGGTGGCGCAGATAAGCGCGGAGATGATGCTGCTGCAGGGTATTAAGTTCAAGTGTCAAGTATCAAACTCGATTGATAAATCGACGTCTATCCAAGATATGCCCAACTGATATATTTAAATTTCAAAAAACAAAATAAATATGATACGAAAAATACTAAAAATACTAGGGATACTTGTTGTTGTTGTACTTGTTGCGTTTATTACTATTTATGCAGTTTACAACGAAAAGCTTCCAGAAGGAAGGCCAGGTTCAGATGCCGATGCCTTGGCGCAGAAGATGCTTTCCACCCTTAATTATGATAAATTTAAGCAAACTCGATTTTTGGAATGGTCCTTTCAAGGTGGCGAACACCAATATAAATGGGATAAGGAGAAGCGAAACGTAGCTGTTTCGTGGGACGAATTTCTTGTCAATTTAGATTTGATTACCCCAGAGTCTAGCTTGGTGTTTAAAAATGGAGAACGGCTCATGGATTTAGAAAGTGAAGCCCTTATAGAAAAAGCAGTAGATTATTTCAACAACGATTCGTTTTGGCTGGTTGCGCCGTACAAGGTCTTCGATTCCGGAGTAACCCGAAGTATCGTTCCTCTACCTGATGGCACGGACGGACTTTTAGTAACCTATACTACAGGTGGCAGTACCCCTGGCGATTCTTATCTTTGGATATTACAGCCCAACGGTTTCCCTAAAAGTTTTAAAATGTGGGTGAATATCATACCTATTGGCGGTATAGAGGCCAGCTGGGACGATTGGGCCGTGATGGAAAGTGGTGTATTTTTGCCAAAATCACATGAAATGGGACCCGTGAAATTACTGATGGGAGATATCCAAGGCTATAATAGTAAGAGATGATAAACGCCATTAGTCTATGTCTTCTCTAATGAAATAAAAATAGTAAGCGAAACACTATTTTAAATTGAGTAGAACCCTAGAAAACAGACTTAATCCTCATAATTTTAAAACTCTGATAATCCAAACTCATTTAGCACTACTTCCCATTCTTTAGTTTCTTTAATATCTAAAATACGTTGCGATATCAATTGTTCCAAAGTGGTATGTGTTTTTGGTAACGCAAAGGCGTAAAATTGAACATCGAATTTTAATGGAAGTAATTCCAAACTATTAAGACTGGAATCTTTTTGAATTTGGTATTTTAAAATGGGTTCGTCATAAAGAAACGCTTCTATTTCCCCTTTTTTTAACCCTTGAAGCCCGTTACTGGCACTAGCATATGTTTTTACGTTTTTAAAAAAATGTTCCGATAGGAAAGTTCGTGTTCCAGAATTTGACACGGTCCCTACACGTCGCTCCTTAAACGCATTAAAACCTTCTGGATTGTTGGTAAGTTGGTTCACCGTTAAACTTGAAGCGATACTTGCCGTTAGACCTGATATAAAAAGTAAGCCCCCGAACATCAACATAAGTGCTGAAATTTTACCAAGTTTTGTTTTAGGTGCTTTATCCCCATACCCAACGGTAGTTAGGGTTACAGCAGACCACCAAACCCCGTCCCATATACCCCTAGGGCCATATCGAAAAGTCTCAGGATTGGCGCTACGTTCTAATAACCAACCTAATAGCCCAAAAATAAAAATGATTAAGACCAATACAAATAGCCCACTCAAAAAGTTTAAATTAAAAAATCCTTTTAAAAAGTCCATGAACTTCTTTAGAGAAGAAACCTCTGCAACCACAGCTGTAGCATTAGATGCAAAAAAGGAATGTGTGAACTCCATTTCCCTGCTGCGGTCACTGGTAATCGATAATGGATTAATGCTCAAATCTATTCCTCCCGTACGTAAGGAATCTAACATGTTAGAAAAACCCATTGGTACTAGTTTATATGCTAGTTCTAAATCTTCTGCTATTTGCCGCCACAACCACACGTTTAATCCCTGTAATCTTGGTCCGTCTTCTACTATAAATGGAGCTGCTGGTGTATAGGCAACCAATAAAGTATCTCTGCTGACTTGACTGTGGGCTACAAAACTTACCAAACATATAATTAGAGAGAAGGCATTCCGCATATAGTATGAATTTATTAGTAAAATTAAATATACGGTATTACCGATTAGAAAGGTAAGTTTGGAATTCAGAAAAACAATACTTTTGAACCATAAAGTAAAGCAATGGAAATAAAACTACTAGGGCAGGAAGATATAACAGAAGAACTACAGGCACAACTATCGGAACTTTACCTCCAGCTGAATTCACAATTAAAACAAGTAGAGCTTAGTTCTATTTTAGAGGTACCTGAACAAATAGATATTGTAGCTTGTTTTGAAAAAAATGTATTAATCGGTATCGCTATGATGGCAAATTACAAGGTAGTATCAGGTTACAAGGGAATGATTGAAGATGTGGTGGTTTCTGGACAGCACCGAAGTAAAGGTATTGGAAGAAAACTAATGGAATTACTTTTACAACAGGCAAAAATCAGGAAACTTAACGACGTACTGCTATTTAGTGGCCATCAAAGAACAGCGGCCATAA
>JBLHNI010000136.1:0-8710 GCA_047650615.1 Maribacter sp. | reverse complement strand
AAATGATGCGGACGGCGATGGTATTACCAATGAAGATGACCTTTGCCCCAATACCCTTGCAGGCGAAAGTGTGGACACTAACGGTTGCTCCACAGCACAGCTAGATACAGATGGCGATGGTATTACCAATGAAGATGATGAGTGTCCGGATACAGCACTAGGTGAAATTGTAAATTCCAATGGCTGTGCCTCCGCTCGTTTTCCCGATGGTCAATTTTCCATTACAACTACGCCCAATTCTTGTGTTACCAATGTAAATGGACAAATAAACCTGGCTTCTACAGTTCCCAATGAGTATTTGTTTAGGCTGTGGATTACAGAACAAAATGTGAGCACCAATACGTTTACTAGCTCCTTAGAAATCCCAAATTTGGATACGGGAATTTATACCCTGTGTATTACGGCAACATCGCTACCTAATCTGGAAAGCTGCTTTACCATTACTATTGATGCCACAGAATCGCTTGAAGTCGAATCTACCCTAAGCGATAGCGGAACAAGTATTAGCTTAAGCCTTAGGGGTGCAAAAAAATATTTTATATCCTTAAATGAAAAACAACTAGAAACCGAACTTGAGGAGATTACTATTGACTTGGATAAAAATGTGAATATGTTAAAAGTTACTTCTGATATTACTTGCCAAGCATCATATGAAGAAACTATAGTAATGAAGAATGTTTTTATCGTATATCCAAACCCGATTAAGGATTTCGTAACAATAGACGTAAGTAATTTAACGGATGAACAAGTTGAGATTTCATTATACGCTGCATCCGGCAAATTAGTATCGAACGCGACCCATAGCACTGCAAGCAATTTCATAACATTGGACACTTCTAGCTTAATCTCTGGTTATTTCTTGTTGCACCTAAGCGGTGCCTCTATCAATAAAGGGTTTAAGTTAATCAAATAGTTTTCTAAACTTTTAGGTATAGTCCATCCAAGCTATCCACCAAAACTATAAAAAACCTTTAGTCCTCTTTTTAAATAAGGACTAATTTGAAAGTTACCTTTAAGGTTCTAATGATTATTGGTCTGCTACAACAACAAACAAATAGGTGTTTATATTCTTATCCATAGGCATCACAAATCAGTAACATATGAGCGACTGATAAGCAGGACTACCATAGCCCTTCTTTATGTATCCTGTTACTCGCATCCCTTTTTAAATCACACCAATTGATTTGTCCTAATACTACTAACTACAAACAAAAACCCAACAGGAAAATACTAAACTAATACGTTCTAGCAGATTCTTGTTGGGTTTAATTTTAATATATTATATAAAGCTTTTTACAACTCCAACACAATAAACTCGGACCTCCTGTTTACCCTATGCTTTTCTTCTGGACAATAAGTATCATCGTCACATTCATTCAGCAGTTTTGTTTCTCCGAACGCCTCAGCGGATAGCTTAACTTCATCTCTTCCTTTAGAAATCAAGTATTCCTTGGTAGCACTAACCCTTCTTTCCGAAAGCCACTGGTTATATTTAGAAGCTCCCCTAGCATCAGTATGTGAAGTTATTTTAAGTTTAAGCGATGGTATCTCATTGATAATAACAGCTAATGAATCTAAAATAACTTTTGATGGTTTCGTAAGTGAAGAAGAATTTAAAGCAAAATAAACATACCCTAAATCGCTAATACGTTTTTCAATAGCACTCTTTCTATCACGCTCTGCCTTTAACTTTGCTTCGTTGGCAGCGGCTAAATCTGCTGCTTGCTTTTCTTTCTTTAAATGTTCAGCTAATAATAAGGCTTCCTTTTGTTTATTAACGGCAGTAATAGAATCGTTTTGTCGTTGCTTTTCCTTTTCAATGGCAGCTAATAGCTCCAACTTCTCTTCTCCTCTTTTGGAAAGTCCTTTTTCAATTCCAAATTGATAAACTACTCCCGCAGCATGCTGTAAGTGATTCGTTGCACCATTCTCACTGCCAATGGACCATTTTCCACTTGAGTTAAAATCTAAGCCCCACCTATCCGAGAACCAGGTTCTAAAACCAACAACGGCGTTATAGGTGCCTCTATCCAAATTATTAGCATCCGTATACCCAATACCAACACCCACGTAAGGGTCAAACCAAGCGGTCTCTCCAATAATCTTGTTCAAATCATAAGTAAGCCTAGCATCAAGTCCAAAATAATCGGTGGTTTCCGGATTGATTACAGCGTCAATGATTTTACCTTCCTTATACTGGTTGTAGGTTCCAATAGCCTCGATACCTAAACCACTCTTAAAATATCTCCCAATACTTACCCTAGATGGAAAAGGCACCATATTCCAAGAATCTGAAACATTGAATAACCCATTGAATACGTTTCCGGAATCGTTTACGGCGTTTACACCCACACCAAAAATCCAAGAACTTTGAACGATGCTGTCTTTTGCAGTGATTTGTAATTCCTCTTTAGTATTTTGGGCACTCATCGTTGAACCCAAAAGTATTGAGGTAAGTAAAAAAGAAAGAATTGGAGCTTTCATAATGTATTATTTTATTTCAGTTGGCTAAATTAACTCAATTAAGTATCATCATCAAAAATTAACTACAAAATGTAGGATTATTCGTTAGATAGTTAAACGCGGCAATTTATCGGTCGTAGCACCTATCGTATAGTTATTTTTTTATCGCTAAGGGGAAGTTTGTAAACCTTAAAAGGACTAGTAATAGCAGTATTATTCGATTTTATTTTTGGATTCAATTTACTGATAATATAGGATTCTGAAGTTTCCTTTTGCAAAACTAAACCTAAACTAGCAGCTGTAGTTTCGCCCTCACACCAGACAAACAGCATGTCTGTATCAAAATCGATTTGAGGAACCGGTAGCCCCGGTTTTCTGGTTTTGTTGATTTTAGAGAAAAATGATTCTAAAGATTTTTGACTCTTTATTACAATTACTTCTTCAGCTACTGCTCCACTATAACTATCTTGGAGTATTAGGTCCATTGTTGAAGTATCACTTTTAGCATTCGCAACTATATTTTGCCCTTTACAAGAACTACATAGCCCAGAAATGAGAAAAACTATTAGAAGCAATAACCTACGCATTACTCTGCCTACTTTTGTAAGCGCGCTCATACACCTCCTCGTATAAGGGCACGACTTTTTGTATGTCAAACTTATGGGCTTCGCGTATGGCGTTCAACTTAAACGCCTCTAAGGTTGCATCATTTTCAAGAATAGCTATGGCATTTTTGGCCATATCGTCTATTGCTCCAATCTCACTTAAAAATCCTGTAACGCCATGGTTATTTACCTCGGGGATTCCGCCAGCATTACTAGAGATTACAGGCACCTTATTTACCATAGCTTCTAGGGCCGCAAGACCAAAACTCTCGGACTCGGAGGGCAGTAGGAATAAGTCTGAAAAACAAAGAATTTTATCTATTTCATTACTATTTCCTAAAAATATGACACGGTCGGATATGCCCAAGGTCTCACATAACTTTTCTGCTCCTTCCTTCTCAGGTCCCTCGCCTACCATAATCAATTTGGCCGGTAGTTTTTCCTGTATTTTATGAAATATTCGTATCACATCAGGGATACGCTTTACTTTTCTAAAATTACTAATGTGTGTAACGATGCGTTCTTCATCTGTAGCCATGTTGGAACGTTCGCAATCGGTAAAGGTGTTTTTATATTTATTGGTGTCGATGAAATTTGGAATTACTTCTATCTCTCCTTTAATATCAAAAGTTTCTAGTGTACGCTGTTTTAGGTTCTCCGAAACAGAGGTAACCACATCCGACTGGTTGATGCTGAACGTAACCGCAGGCTTATAGAACGGATGTTTCCCTACCAAGGTAATATCGGTACCATGTAGTGTGGTTATCATTGGAACATAGATCCCCTCTTCTTCCAGCATCTTTTTAGCCATATACCCAGCATACGCATGTGGTATGGCATAATGTACATGTAGCAAATCTATTTCGTGTAATTTAATCGTATCTACCAATTTGCTAGAAAGTGCAAGCTCATAGGGCTGGTAGTGGAAAAGAGGATACTCAGGAACGTGTACCTCATGGAAAAAAATATTATTATTCAACAACTCTAACCGCACAGGCTGCCTATAAGTTACAAAATGTACCTCATGTCCTCTATTGGCCAAGGCAATTCCAAGTTCTGTTGCTACCACACCGCTACCTCCAAAGGTAGGGTAACATACTATTGCTATTTTCATCGTAGTAAAACTACATTTTAATTTAGAATTGAATCGTAAATTGCTTGCTGAATCCTTGTTCTTAACCCAGATTTAACTAAAAGCCTATTCGAGGCGCTTGGATAGGTTCTGTTCGATAAAAAAACGTAGACAATCTCTTCTTCCGGATCCGCCCAAGTATAGGTTCCTGTAAAACCACTATGCCCAAAACTCTTTCTCGAGACACATCCACAGGTAGGACCGCTATTTTCTAATTGTGGCTTATCAAAACCTACGCCGCGTCTTACATTCTTATCACAGAAATAGCATTTATTAAATTTTTCAACCGTTCGATAGGTGAAAAATTGCGTACCACCGTAATATCCCTGCTGTAAATACATTTGCATTATTTTGGCAATATCATTGGCATTGCTAAAAAGACCAGCATGCCCTCCTACCCCACCTTGCATAGCGGCACCCATATCATGCACATACCCTTGAATAGTTTGGTACCGGTAATACGTATCTTCTTCAGATGGAACGATTTGATTTTTTAAAAACCTGTCTAAGGGATTATATCCTGTGTAATTAGCACCTAACCTAGCATACAAAAAATCATTGGAAAGCTTATCCAAACGTTCCTCGTAGGTATCCTCCACATATTTCTTCATCACGTAGTAAGGTACATCGCTATACCGGTATCGATTGGATTTTAAATCTTGGCGGCCAATACGGTCATATATAGAATCTTTATATGAATCGATAATGTAAAGATTGTCAGACACCTTGTTAGAAAAACCTGGCGTGGGTTCCTTTCTGTATAACAGCTTAGATGGTTTTTTATCCTCATCCAAGGTATTGATATAAAACGGAATCCATGCGGGCAACCTACCGTAGTGGGACAAAGCCTTTAATACCGTAACATTTTTTATTTCTGTATCAATATACCGCGGTTCCAACTCCTCAAAAGTGTCGTTCAGAGCTATCTTACCTTCCTCCTCCATTTTCATCACCATGGGCAAGGTGGCAAGTATCTTAGTAAGGGATGCTAAATCGTAAATTGACGTATTGGAAATACTATCTTTTGATTCATACGTAGGTTTACCGAAACTTTTACTGTAGATTACTTTTCCCTTTCTAGTTATAAGTACCTGCGCACCTGGGAACATAAGACTATCCAATCCGTTTTGTACCAGCCTATCTACCGCAGCTAATCCTGTTGAACTCATCCCTACGCGTTCTGGATGGGTATATCCCAATCTTTTCAAGGATTTCAATTGAATACCCGAACCCATAGGGAACTCAGAACTAGAATTTACAGGGATGGTTCCTAATGATGGGATAGCTCCAAAAAGTAATTCCGCAGTCTTTCGCTGGGCAATGGCGCTATTTTGATAGGACATGACCACAGCATCAATATTTTGAAAGCTAGCTATTTGTGAAAGTGCATAGGGTTTTGCAAACACACATAGCACGAGGTTGGATGATCTTAGATTTGATATTTCCTGAAGCCACGAAAGTTCTGTTTTTGAGAATTGATATGACTTCCAAGGGCTTGCATTACTTTTATGGTGGCCTATGATTACCAAATTATAGTCGGACAAAGTTGTCTTAAGCGTAGCTATATCGCTACCATTTACCTGTGTTACGCTGGTATATTTCTTCAGCGTCTCCACAAAATCATCATTTGGAGCATCTCCAAACTTTACGTAGGCAATCTTTTTATTCTGCAAATTCTTTATTCCAAGAATATCGAACTTATTTTTTAAAACGGTAATCGCCTGTTCTATTGCCTCTTCATAGACTACATCGTCTTCTATAGCATTTAGGTCTTCATATAAGTTTTTCAGCTTGATTGGTTGATACTCGTGGAGGCCAACCTTATACTTGGCCATGAGTATCTTTTTTACCGACTCAGACAAGCGTTGCTCGGTAATCTTACCTTTTTCGTATGCCTTTATTAGTTTCTCCTTTGCTTCTGCTACATTCTCGGGCATCAACAAAATATCGTTCCCAGCAACAAAAGCAGCGAGTTCCACTTCTCCATTAGCACCATAATTAGCTGCTCCTTTCATGTTCAGGGCATCGGTGAACACCAACCCTTGAAAACCCATTTTCTCTTTTAGAATACCTGATATAATCTGCTCAGATAACGATGACGGCAAGCCTTTTTTTAGTTCCAGCGCGGGTACTTCTAAATGAGCCACCATGACGCTGCTCAATCCATTTTTTATTAATTTTTTAAAGGGATATAGTTCCAAGCTATCCAAACGTTCTTTTGAGAAATCAAGAACCGGTAGGGCATGGTGTGAATCAACGGCAGTATCACCATGACCAGGAAAATGTTTTCCGCTAGACAGGACACCTACACTTTCCATCCCTTTCATAAAGGCGATACCTTTATCCGCAACATTCTCTCTATTCTCCCCAAAGGAACGGTTTCCTATTATGGGGTTTTTTGAATTTGTATTGATATCTATATCTGGCGCAAAGTTGATATGTACTCCTAGTCGATTGGCATGGGTACCTATTTGGCGTCCTACCTTTTCAATTATTTTGTTATCTGTAATTGCTCCTAAAGTCATATTCCACGGAAACGCATAGGTCGAATCCAATCGCATGGCAAGTCCCCATTCTGCATCCATACCTATAAGTAAGGGTATTTTGGAAACCGATTGATACGCATTACATAGTTTAGCTTGCTGTACGGGGCCTCCCTTTGAAAATATAACACCGCCTATTTGGTGGGTAGTTATCATATCCTTGACCCTATCAGTTGCTACTTTGTTTTGGTTGGATGCGATACTCACCATGAAGAGCTGACCCATCTTTTCCTCCAAAGTCATACCGTGATATTCTAAGTCTACCCATCGCTGTTGTGCAAGGCTATCGGTGGTCATTAATGGATCTTGCCCACTAACCGAATACATACTTATAATAAACGCAAGTGAGATGAAAAATGAACGCATGAGTTTTAAATGTATGGGGATAACTCTGAACAATGTAAAATATTGCATTTCATAGATATAACCTAGTAAAACAAGGTATTTAAAGCCGTTTTAACTTAAACAAAACGAGCATGCCAACTCTCCGAAGCTGGAACTTCCCAGTGCTCTTTGTATTCGCCTTTGGTAGCTACAAGGTTATTAAAAACAATGGTGTTTTTTGAAACTGCCTTTTGTTTGGCCATCGCCTTGAACTCCAACAAGGTCTTATAGGCTACAAATTCGCCTTGCTTGTAAGAGACGTTCATTTTATCGAGTAGCTCTACGTTGTATTTTTTCTCCAATTGTTGAATAAAATTTACTGAAGCATCAATCGAGCACCCTGTAGCAGATTGTGCACTTTGGTCTAGAGCGATAACCAAAAATCGTTTGTATCGCACTTCATAACCTGCATTTAAATCTTTTCCATGCGCTGTCCAGTGTCCAATAAAATCATTAAGTTCAGCACCAATGACTTCTAACTCGGCCGGAGTAAAGCTTCTATTGGCCTGATAAATCCAAATACGTGATGTATCTGGCAATGTGTTAAAATCTACTAACATCTTTGGAGTTTATTTAAAGTTCCTCTGCGGTGGCAATCAACTCCGCAATATCCATCACTACAATCGATGCCTCTTTTTCTTTATTCTTTACGCCATCGGTCATCATGGTATTACAAAATGGGCAACCTGCAGCTATGATTTCCGGTTGGGTTTCCAAAGCTTGTTCTGTACGTACTATATTCACCTCCTGATTCCCTTTTTCAGATTCCTTAAACATTTGCGCACCGCCAGCACCACAGCATAATCCGCGAGACTTACAGCTTTTCATTTCTACAAGCTCTGCATCCAATTTCCTAATCAGTTCTCTAGGTGCCTCGTAAACGCCATTCGCCCTACCCAAATAACACGGGTCGTGAAAGGTTATTCTTTTTCCTTTGAAAGCGCCACCTTCCATGGTTATTCGACCTTCATCCAACAAATCCTTTAAGAATTGTGTATGATGCACAACATCATAACTCCCACCTAGTCCGGGGTATTCGTTTTTAATGGTATTAAAACAGTGGGGACATGCCGTAACTACCTTTTTAATACCGTAAGCGTTCATTACTTCTATATTCGTGACAGCCTGCATCTGAAATAGAAACTCATTACCAGACCTCTTAGCAGGATCTCCAGTACAACTCTCCTCTGTACCCAATACGGCAAAAGAGACCTGCGCCTTGTTCAATATCTTAACAAATGCCTTGGTTATTTTTTTGGCCCTATCGTCAAAACTACCCGCACAGCCTACCCAAAACAAAACCTCTGGTTGTTGTCCGGCTGCAAATAATTCTGCCATGGTAGGTACTTTCAATTCAGTTGACATATTCTTCTATTTATGATTCCTTGCTCCAATTAAGTCGATCCATTTGATTAAAGGGCCACGGAGCACCATTATTTTCTATATTCCCCATCATATTGTTCAAATCTGTTGGAGCGGCAGACTGCTCCATCACTAGGTATTGACGCATATCCATAATTATAGATAATGGATCTATACTTACTGGACAAGCCTCTACACATGCATTACAAGATGTACACGCC
>JBLHNI010000135.1:0-8726 GCA_047650615.1 Maribacter sp. | reverse complement strand
CTATTTCTTCTTTGGATGGAATTATCAAGGACCCTACTTTTTTCAAAGGCACCGAGATATTACCGTAAAAATCCTTTTCTGGATCTCCCTTAAACTGACCAGCTCTTATAAACCGTTTTACCAAACGATCCTCCAGGGAATGATAACTTATCACGCTTAACCTGCCTCCTGCATTGAGCAATCCAGGAACCTGCTCCAAAAACTCGGCAATTACCGCTATTTCTTGGTTGACCTCTATGCGAATAGCCTGATAAATCTGCGCCAGTATCTTATGCCTTTTATGCTCTGGAAGAAATTTTCCTAAGGTCAATTTTAATTCCTCTGTGGTAGTTATTCCTTTTCCTTCCCTGCCTTCAATAATTGCCTTTGCCAAGGCGTTGGCATTTCTTAAATCACCATAATTAAAGAACATATTCCGCAAATCATCATAAGAATAGGTATTTACCACATCATGCGCCGAAAGCTGGTTACGTTTACTCATCCGCATATCCAAATCCGCATCAAAGCGCGTAGAAAACCCACGTTCCGCTTTATCGAACTGATGAGAGGAAACCCCAAAATCAGCTAGAATACCATCTACTTTCCGAATACCATAGAACTTTAAAAACTGGGTGATATACCTAAAGTTTTCACCAATCAAAACAAATCTTTCGTCTCCCAGAACGTTGATTTGTGCATCTTCGTCCTGATCAAATGCAAAAAGCTTACCGCCGCTTCCTAAATTTTTCAATATTTCCTTGGAATGCCCTCCACCTCCGAAAGTGACATCCACATAAATTCCATTCTCTTTAATGGCCAAACCCGCCACGGATTCCGCAAGCAGTACCGAGCTATGGTAGTCATTACTCATCCCCATCGAAAATATTCTCTGCCATGGCTTCGTACTCCTTATCCGACATGGACTCCAATACAAATTCGTATTTATCCTTGTTCCAAATCTCTATTTTGTCGTGTTGCGCATTCAGCACCACCTCCTTATCTATATCTGCAAAATCAAAAAGATCCTTAGGTATTTGCAAACGTCCTGTATCTGAATCGATAGGAACTTCCTTTAATCCTGCGGTAAACTTCATAAGAAATACATCGAACTGCTTGCCCTTTCCGCCCTTCTTCATCACTTTGTCCATAACCTCATCAAACTTCACTTTTGGATGTAGCTCCAAACATTGCTTAAAAACAGCGCGCTTAATCACAAACTCGTCGTTCATAAACGGGAGAAGCTTATTTTTCAGAGCAGTAGGGATATTTATCCTCCCCTTTGCATCTGCCTTACATCCATGTTGTCCTACAATTGTGGTCACTTGAAAAGTTGTGTTTTGCTATTTATAACTCAAATATATAGATTATATTTCCATAAATTTCCACTAATTCCCACTTTGTTAATAAATTTTCCACTTAAAAATCCACAAATGGACACTTTTCAACAAAAAAGACATCCGATATAAGCAACCGATTTTTTTTTATAAGATTCCATAGTTTTAAACAAAATATTGAAGATTTTGAATGATTTGAATTGCCTATATTTGCCAAATACCAGCACCATTCTGAATGAAAGACGATTTAATTATAGAAGGAAAATTCAGGTATATAGAAAAAGGAGAAGGCACACCCATTATCATTCTTCACGGTTTAATGGGTGGCTTAAGTAATTTTCATGGTGTAACCGACTTTTTTCCAGATAAAGGATATAAAATTTTGGTTCCTGAGCTGCCTATATATGATATGCCAATGCTCCAAACCAACGTAAAGAATTTTGCAAAGTATGTTGAGGAATTTATACAGTTTAAGGGCTTAAAAGATGTAATTCTCTTGGGTAATTCTTTAGGCGGACATATAGGCTTATTACACACCAAGATGTATCCACACCTCGTTAAAGCTCTTGTAATTACCGGTAGCTCTGGTCTGTACGAAAGTGCCATGGGAGATGGGTATCCTAAAAGAGGAGACTATGAGTTTATTAAGAAAAAAGCACAGGATGTTTTTTACGATCCAGCGGTCGCGACCAAGGAAATAGTAGATGAAGTTTTCGCTACAGTTAACGACAGGGTAAAACTAGTAAAAACCTTGGCCATAGCTAAAAGTGCCATTCGCCATAATATGGCTCAAGACCTGCCTAGCATGACTACCCCAACCTGTATTATATGGGGTGAAAACGATGCCGTTACCCCACCGGATGTAGCAGAACTTTTTCACGAACTACTACCCGACTCTGACTTATATTGGATTAAGGAATGTGGCCATGCACCTATGATGGAGCATCCACTGCAATTCAATACTATCTTGGATGCATGGTTACAAAAGAGAAAGTTCTAGGTTTATTTAACGACTAGCTAAATTCATCAATCCCACTTTTTTGTCTGTAGCACTATATAGTATTAAAAATTCCGTTTTAATTTAAGGGAATTTGAATATCAAAACATAAATCATCTTGAAAATTAAGTCCGCCGAATTTGTCATGAGTAACACTAATGTTGCCAAATGCCCAAAGGAGCCTATTCCAGAATATGCATTCATTGGCCGTTCAAACGTAGGCAAATCGTCCTTGATAAACATGCTTACGGATCGTAAAAGCCTAGCAAAAACATCAGGTAGGCCAGGGAAGACGCAACTCATAAACCACTTTAAGATAAATGAAAATTGGTTCTTGGTAGATTTACCAGGATACGGTTACGCCAAAGTATCAAAAAGAGACAAGAATATATTTCAAAAATATATTACTAACTATTTTCAGCAACGCGAACAACTTGTATGCTCCTTTATCCTTATTGATATACGACATGAACCACAAAAAGTAGATATGGAGTTTATGGAATGGATGGGCGAAAATGCCATACCCTTTGCAATTATCTTTACAAAAGCCGATAAATTAAAACCTAAGGCAATTGAACGCAGTGCTAAGGCCTATGTAGACCAAATGCTCCAGGGTATTTGGGCCGAAACTCCTCAATTCTTTATAACCTCCTCCAGTAAGACCATTGGTAGAGAGGAAGTTTTGGGCTATATCGATACTATTAACAATGATTTTTTTGAGGCTACAAAAAAGAAAGGGTAACACTAGACTTTAGTAGAAAAACTCAAATATAAAATTCAAATAAAATTTATTTTTTCGCAGCTTCTGGCTTCTTTACTATGGCAGGCGGCAGGTTTTAAAACATCCAAATTACTACTTTAATAAATATATTATTCAGTCTTTACTCCTAGCAAAAACGTCTCTTTTTTAGTAATGACGATAAGCTTTTTTCGATAAAGCTATCTCAAACTTTACTGACCGTGTCTTGACCTGGAAAAAGTATATCGTTTACTTTCTACTTTTTTACTCGGAACTTTTTGCTGAATTCCGTATACAGCATACTTAGACCCGACTCTTAACCAACTCAATAAGTGCATCAGGTGCCATAAAGGAATTCAACTCGTGCGTATGTATTAGCACCTCTAGGCCATTATCACCTGCTATGAGTACAATAGGAAAGGTGAATTTATGACTAAATTTGGAACGGTATATCTTCCCAAACTCATTTTTGTGTAGGAATTCCAGCTTTGTCCCAACCGTCTCCAACTCTTTACGAAATTGTGTCCATATCTTCTTCTCAGAAAGTGCCCCATGGGTAAGTTTACATAAACTACAATTGTAAGTAGCCGGACTTAAAATCTTATGAGCGCCATCTAGAATACTATTTCGTAGTCCGGAGTCGGCATTGTAAATAAATAAAAGTTTTTGAGACATATAGCACTTACGATTAAAATCTAGATTTAAATAGAGAATGTTTCACATCCTTTTGACTCTAAACAGCATCCAAATGATTTACTTTAAACAACCTGTTACACTTTACAACTACCCAAAAAGACAAACCTCATCACAAAGTATACACTACTCTAAACGTTAAGAATCTAGGTTGAATGAAAGTTTCCGAAGTAAAAACAGATAGGTCATTAGCACTATTTCTCACTTGGGAGTCAATATCCAAAATATTAGTTGCCTTTATCTCGTATTCCCATTTTGCATCCCTATCCTTTCTATAGGCGAGCGAGGCATCCCAATTTTGAAACGATTGTGAATCACCATTACCAAGGTCTTGATTGGTATAGGTGTAGTTGGTACGCACCGTAAGCTTTTTCCAAATATATGCATCAAAATCAACCGAAGGGGCATTGGTGACAAAAGCAGTTTCACGATTCCCTTGATTGTTATTGGTTACGCTATAGCGATACCTAAAGTTGATATTTGGCGCTACTTTAAAGTTGGTACGTATTCCGGGAGTGTAGGTCTGCGTGAAGCCTTCATTAAGGGATTGCTGGCCTTGAATGAACTGATTGATTTTACTATAATTAAAATTAGCGTTTACACTTGTCCTAACCTTACCAAAGGTTCGCTGTACCCGCCCTACCACACTCACGTTTTCATCGGCAAAATTAGAGTTGAAAAACGTACTGGTTCGAATAACGTTCTCGAAATTAGTCAAACCTCGTACTTGGTCAATATTACTCGTATATGCTGCTCTGGCGAATACATTGGTATAATTAAATAGGTTAAAGCTACTGTACAACAAACTAACATTGTGAGATAACGCATTTTGCAAATCGGGTGTACCAAACTGAATACTGTTGAAATTATTTAGCACCAAGCCTTGCGCCAATCGAGTAACGTCTGTAAATTGATTTTGCATCGCATAATTCACCGTTAATGATTCACTTTTCTTGAACTGTATCCGTGTTTCAAAATCGGGTAATAACCGGAAAAAATTATCCTTGAAGGTTTCACCAAATTGGATATTCTTGTTGCCATATGCGTGTACCGAAAACCCGGGCGTAATTGTGAACACCCCTGTTTTCAGCCTATAGTGTAGCCCCAAATAAACATCGCTAAAATTATACTCTGTGTCATTTATCGCCAAACCTTCATTGATGGTAGGGGTTATCTCGAATTGGGATCCATCAGTCAAAAACTGAAAAATATTGGAATTAAATTCTTGCCTGCTTAAAATGGTGCCAAGGGTCAGGTTAAGGTTACTCTTCGCATTTAGGATTTTATAATAATCCAATTTTGCATCTAGTTGATTGGAAGCTATACGTCTGTTCTGACCAAGGTTATAGTTGGTCAGCGAAGTATCGAGACCTAAGGCATCCGCGGTAGTGTCAAAAGCATCCTCGCCATTGGGGTCGTTGACCAAAACAGCATTGTAAAAAGGGTCTTCGTTCTTTATCAAATGTTGGGCTTCAAAGGCAAATATATTGGTCTCCCCAAGTGTATAATAATAATTGACATTTTGATTGATACTGTAGGGCTTCACTTCCTCTAATTGACTGGTATTTCCAAGAACCGACGAAAAATTATTCTGAGTTTGTGAATCATTGGATGTTCGGCCTAAGACATCATAATTCAACTGATTGTTAAGGTTAGGTTGATAGGAGGCACTAAGCTTTAACAAGGCCTGGTTAGAACGCTCTCTACCCGATTGTTCTGTTGCCTCGTCTGGAATACCTAAATCGGGATTCGTATATTGTACAAAACTCGTTTCTCTAGAAAGGATACGGCTACTATTATAAATTAGAAAACCGCTCAAGTCCAGACCTTTGTTTGGAGAATAACTAAAATTACCTGTTGCCAACTTATTCTCTACCTCTAAGGCATTCTCTTGGGTTGTTAGAAAATTAAGACTGTTATCCCCTAGATTTATGTTTGTTCCACTACTACTACTAGGAGCTCTAAAACCACCCCCAAAACCTCTAATATCTCGCCTAGTTAGTGCCGCCTCACCTGTGTTGTTTAAATCCCCAATAAAATTGAGCGTATATTTTGGACTGTAATAAAAAAGCTTAGGTTGTAGGATGTACAGTTCATTTTCTGGTGCGATACCTGCCCCTGCCGTCACATCACCGAACCAAAAGTTCTCTTCCCCATCTTTGAGCTTGATATTCAAGGCCACATTGTCCCGGTTATTCCGAACACCGCTCAATTGACCAACTTCTGAATAATTACGCAATACCTGAATCTTATCCACGGCTTTAGATGGTATGTTCTTTGTTGCTAATTTAGTATCCCCGTCAAAAAAATCCTTACCATTTACCATGAGCTTGTTCACCACTTTCCCCTCTACCTCTACTTGGCCATCCTCATTGATTTCTACACCTGGCAAATTTTCAAGTATGTCTTCTAATTTTCGCTCGGTTCCTGTGTTAAAAGAGTCGGCATTGTAGACCACAGTATCCCCTCGGATACTTACCGGCATTTCATAAATCAGTTCTACCTCGTCCAAAGCATTTTCAGGTTGAAGGATATAATCCTTTACGATATCGCTTTCTTTGGTTGAAAGAATCTCCTTAAAAGTTGTCATTCCTACATAGCTAACCTGGATTTCATACGTGCCATTTTTACCAAGCTCTAGCTTATATTTTCCTTGGAAATCTGTAATTCCATACGATTCCAAACCCCTTGTTTCTTGATTTATAGCAATAACGTTGGCTAGCTCAAAAGCAACTTTTAAGCTATCCGTGACCACACCCTCAAATTTCACTTGGCCATAGGAGATACTTGCTACCATGAGCAGCACTGCACAATATAATTTTTTCATTCGCATCTATTAGCCGATAGTTGATTAGGACTATACAATATCAATTTCTCCTTCTCCCTCTGTTATTTCGCATTTCTAACATTTTACTTTGAATGGTCTTTTGGTACTCGCTTTTTGTTATTTCCTTTCCTTTATCTGGGGCCTCGATTTTAATCTCTTCTTTTGGATTCATTACAATCTTGGCGCAAAGCATAGTCGTGTTGCCCGCACTTACCTCTAAAATAAGACCTGGAAGGCCCCAAAATTCAGCAGGACCATGCCCAACGGGTATTTGAGGTGTATACCACGCTTCAATTTCGGTCATATTCACCTCAGGCTCCAGGGTCTCAACAGCTGTAGAATCTGTTTTCGTTGTTTCAGGTATTCTTAAGTAACTCCAAGAAAAATCGTACCAAGAAAGTTCACTTGTTGGCACCAAAGCGGTAGCCCTAAAACACAAATATTGGCCTATTTGTTTAGACTCCTTACCCATATCCCACGAAATTTGCTGCAACTTATCCTTTACCAAAAATCGTTTGCCATAAAACTCTTGGCTTTGCACCAACACCTCTTCTTTTACATTTTTGTACTGCTCTCCACGAGCGAAGTTATTCCCCCAGGAATCCGTAGCACCGGAAATGGCATCTAACTTATCCTCTTCATTAAACACGGATTCTTCCTTATTAAAGCTTAGAACGTAAGTCTTTTCAAGCCTATTCTTCAAACGTGCCTGTACCTGTTTTTTTTGTGCCTCACTCATTCTTGCTCCCCAGGTACCCAACTCCATCTTCGATTTAGAAAAATAAAAAGCTTGCCCTTGAAATTCTGCAACCTTGGGTTCAAAAGAAAATAGAAAAACAAAGGAGATAAAAACGAACGTAACGACTAGTGATTTCATAGTGGGTTATAAAATTAATTATGTTTGACAAATATAATTAAAGACTAAACAATTCGGATTGTTTATAAGAACATTGATGCAGCTTAATATAGCGTCTAGGACTCAATTATTTCTGCGTAGTAAATGAGAGCAACAAACCTATTTTATCAGCCAAGAATTTACTCTAATAAGTTTTTGAATCAAGTAAGCACCAACATGTCATCAATAAAGTCCTGAGAAACGTACTAACGCTATGAGGCGAAAAGCACTACTACTTTATAGTTTTACTCCTTCAATTCCATTTTTTCGGCAAAATAATCACAAAAATCCTTCATAGTAGCTGTCATCTTTTCATCTTGGGTCGCCTTCATAAACGTTTCCGATAGCGATACCAAAGTTTGATGAAAAAAAGTTTTCATCTCATCCACGGGCATATCTTTCGTCCATAAGTCAATCTTTAAGGACTCTTGATTTTTGCTATCCCAAACGGAAAGCAGCATGGCTTTAGCCTCCTCGTTATCTATACCACCATCTTGTGCGGACCATGATAGTTTTTCCGGCACACGGTTGTCATCTAACCCTACGCGTAAATTAATTTCTGATATATGTAATTCTGCCATCTAATTTCTAGGTTTATAATTCGATTTTTTAAATATTTCCTCTTTCGGCATCGTCAGCATTTGTTTGAGACCTATAGCGTTATTATCCATAAATGCTTTAATAATTTGCCAACCTATATACCTTCCTAATCTACCCGGAGATTCATTGTCTAGTTCCAGACCAAATTTTGAAAATGGTGCTGGGTCTAGAAAACGAGGATTCAACTCGTTGTCCGTACTGTATAAATGTTCTTGCTCAACAAAATTACGCCAAATGGGCTCTTCGCTGCCTATGGCCCAATCCAGCTCCTCTTTCGTGTACCCTATTTTTTCCATATCGGTAGCTGTTGGCATAAGCTTATCTTTTAAATAAAGTTCCTTTCCGAAATAGATCATCCGTGCCAAAAAAGTTCTGTCTCTTGGCTTTGGTACTACTTTTTTTGCAAAGGCACTGGCTACATCGCTTACCATGTAGGTTCGGTCCAAGGATTTAGCAATATAACGTTGAAAACCAACGTAATACTTATGCTCAGAACCTAGATAATTATCAAGCCCTATAAACAAAAGGGAATCGGTAAGAATAATACGGTTATTGTAATCTACATCATTAGTGACCGTGACAACCCTTGGTATATACTGTTCTGGAAAGTAATACTTTATATGTTTGAACAATTGTGTAAGCCCAGCTTCCTCATCTTTAAA
>JBLHNI010000134.1:0-8791 GCA_047650615.1 Maribacter sp. | reverse complement strand
CTTTTGCTTCTTTATTGGTTACTATAGTATAAAGATCACCATTGAAGAAAGCGGTTTTATCCAAAGAAAGATAACTACCGATGTTCTCAGCAAACAACAACCAATCCTTTGTATGGGGTTTTTGATTCCAAGCTTTAAACTCACTCAAGTAATCTCGGTACTGGCGCCCAAGTTTTTTGACATTGACATTATAGAAGTTGCCGATAGTATGACAATCACTAGCTTTAGTATCGACTAATTTCTTTTAAAAAAGCAGCGAACTCCTCTGTCATTCGAGTTCCCTGTGCTACTAATTGCCAATCGCGTTGTACGACTTTTTTAGTCTTATTATCAAACCATCTACGCCGTTTTACATGAAGATAAACTGTATTACCCCGCAAGGGAAAGTCTTGAATAGTAGCTTGTTTATGGAAACCGTGTGCTATAAGCTCTCTATCAACTTCTTCTTTAGGAATAACATTACGCTCCTCAAAATACAAATGCAGCACCTCTGATTCTTTGCGGTGTTCTACTAAATCAAAATGCGCAACTAGCATCTCTGGTAATATCAACTTTAGTAACTCTATAGAACTATCCAATCTGATAACTTTTTTGCGAAAATCAACATTTTAGTTTTTAATTACACACAACTTTTAATCTTGATCCGATATTTCCCATTTGGAGACTTTTAGCAAAAAGCAAGAAGAAGGATTTTTAGGATTTAGAAACCACTGAAAACCCTAAGTTGATTAAATTATAAGGAAATTTTAGCGATTACCAGAAATAATAAAGCCCCTCTTTTGAGGGGCTTTATTATAATGTAAAGCCTAACCGATAAAAAATAGTTTTTAAAGTTTAGATTGCCCCAATGAGGGACAACAAAGTTCCAACTGCCACTACAGCCAAAAAGGCATGCATTGCAATTACAAGTACAGATAGATAAGAATCTACCCCAGATTTAAATGATAAATGGTTCATAACATTACCTACTTTAAAGTTATATGACACAATTTATAAATTGTAGTCGCTATTAAAATAATAATGTTGTAAACGCTTATATATTCGATGTTTAGTGTAGAAAATTTGTGGTTTGAGTTTTTTTAAAAACGTAATTCATCCTTGAAATCAATCCTTATGACGAATTTTTTAACACACCAACGTGTATTATTAACGAACAATGACAACCAAGTATGAAGTCGACCTAGATGGAATTAAACCATTTTGATTTTAACACGGCTTCTCTGAGATAAAATCATTTAAAGTACTCCAATGATATCTAATAGCAATGCCAACGGAATTGCTATTAAAATAACAACTAGGCATGCGACCATAATTCTCAAAAAACCATTTAATATTTTTACTCCTGCTGTAAGTTCTTGTTCCATCATCATATTAGTGTTTCTTTTTTCAATGTATATAATATTGTATAAAGCAGTATCAAAAGGGTATATAAATCGATGAAAAACCAAAAACACCCTCTTAAGGAGAAACTTATGTTCATTTTGTCGATACATTATAGACGAAATAACACCATTAAAGTAAGAAATTATGCTATGATTTTCAAATTTTCGAACAGAAATTTGACTTACTAGGTTAATTTTAAAGTTATTGAACTATATTTTCAATTAAATTTGTGTGATGTGTAGCTGTCGCAAATTAAGAAACTACTACTGTTTTTGCTGAAGTAGCCTACACGATTCCTTTGTATTGATTTCAAATAAAGCGCAAACCCCATCACGGGCAGGTGTGCACTATAGTGTGTAGTAGCGCCTTACTATAGCAGCTTAGATATACCTTCCATAATTTTGGTGCTTGCACCTTTATTTTGGGTAATATACGTGGCGTTTATTCTTCCTATTTTATTTCTAAAATCCGTGTTCGATTGCAACTCGTCTATATACTGGGTTAATTCTGTTTTCGTATGAATAGAAATAATGCCGCCAAGAGATACTAATTCTTCTGCCTCTTTGAAGCCTTTGAATGCTGGACCTATAACAACGGGTATTCCAAAAACTGCGGGTTCTGCTGTGTTGTGTAATCCTGTGGCGAAACCGCCTCCTACATAAGCTATAGTAGCGTAACTGTAAAGTTTAGTCAATATGCCAATGGTGTCGATAATCAGAACATCTATGTTTTCTAGATTTTGGTATTCAATTTCAGAATATAGCAGTGTTGGCTTGTCTATAGATTTTTTGAGTTCGCGACTATGTTCTCTTTTGATGTTATGGGGAGCAATAACAAACTTCATATCTGAGGAAGTACGATTTATGTAATCAACAAGGAGTTTTTCATCTTCTGGCCATGTGCTTCCAGCAATTAGGCAATTCTCAGCAGTATTAAAAGCATCCATGAAATCCAAGTTATTGTCCGAATCCAAAATTTTAGAGACCCTATCCATTCGGGTATCACCACTGACGGTGCATTTTTTAAGTCCAATCGAATTTAGTAGCGATTTAGAATTCTCATCCTGCACATAGAAATGGTCAAATGCTTTTAAGGCATTACGCATAAACGCTCCGTAGGGCTTAAAATAGATCTGTTTCTTTTTAAACAAGGCGGATATCAAAAGTGTTGGAATATTTCTTCTGTCTAGTTCTGCTAAATAGTTGGGCCATATTTCATATTTAATAAAAATCGCAATTTTCGGGTGGGTTACATTCAAGAATTCGGTCACCTTTTCCTTCGTATCCATTGGTAAATAGATGGTGACATGTGCCGCAGAAGTATGCTGTTTGATTTCGTAGCCCGAAGGAGAAAAGAACGTCAATACTATTTTATAAGAAGGATACTCTGTTTTTAATTTTTCTAAAATAGGGAGCCCCTGCTCGTATTCGCCTAAGGAAGCGGCATGGACCCAAACAACGCTATCACTACCCGATATGTATTTTTGTAATGTAGGTATGCTTAGTTTCCTGCCTTTTACAAAAAGAGAAATTTTGGTATTCACGTTCGCTATCAATCGTAAGATGGACCAAGCAGTGGAAACGATGAGGTTATAGATAACGTACAAATCGGTGTATTTGCAGCTAAATTACATTTCTTTGAATAAAATAAGTGTCCGGTGTTTCGTATTTTTGTGTAAAAGGAGCTAATAGAACAGAATGAAAAAAATACAAATGGTAGACCTTGGTGGGCAATACCAAGAAATAAAGGAGCAAGTTAATACATCTATTACGCAGATTTTAGAAACTTCAGCTTTTATAAATGGCCCTGAAGTTCATTCATTTCAAAAAGAGTTAGAGGCATATTTGGGTGTTAAACATGTGATTCCCTGTGCTAATGGCACCGATGCTTTGCAGATTGCCATGATGGGTCTAGGGCTTAAGCCTGGTGATGAAGTCATAACAGCCGATTTCACCTTTGCTGCTACCGTTGAGGTAATTGCGCTCTTGCAATTGACCCCAGTTTTGGTAGATGTAGATGTCAATACTTTTAATATTGATATAGCCGCTATAGAGCGAGCTATTACACCAAAAACCAAAGCTATAGTTCCGGTTCATTTATTTGGACAATGTGCAGATATGGACGCTATTCTAGCACTGGCCAAAAAGCATAAGCTATATGTTATAGAGGATAATGCCCAAGCCATTGGAGCGAAACATTTGTCCAAATCTGGACAAAAACACATGGCGGGAACCATGGGAGATGTTGGAGCAACCTCATTTTTCCCATCTAAAAATCTGGGATGCTATGGGGATGGCGGTGCTATTTTCACCAATGATGATGCTTTAGCACATACGCTTAGAGGTATCGTAAACCATGGAATGTACGAACGTTACCATCACGATGTGGTCGGTGTTAATTCTAGGTTAGATTCTATTCAGGCGGCAGTCTTGCGGGCTAAACTGCCAAAACTAGATGGCTACTGCGATGCCAGAAGGGCATCAGCTAGAACATATTCGACTGCATTTAAAAATAGCCCTCATATTATCGTTCCCAAAACTGTAAATGGTTGCAAAGGAATCTGCAATACTTGTGATTGTCATGTATTCCATCAATATACATTACGCATTAGCAATGGTAAAAGGGATGCCTTAGCGAAATACCTGAATGATAATGGAATTCCTTGCGGTGTCTATTACCCAATTCCATTGCATAAACAAAAGGCTTACTTGGACGATCGTTACAAGGAAGTGAATTTTCCGGTTACCAATCAGCTAGTGACAGAAGTGATATCCTTGCCAATGCATACGGAGTTAGATGAGGAACAAATCAACCATATAACGACCATGATCATCGAATTTATGAACGTCTAATCTATAGATTGCAGTAACTTTGAGTAAACGCGAACTAAAATACAAATACATGAAAAAAATTCTAGTTACCGGAGGTCTTGGTTTTATCGGTTCGCATACCGTAGTAGAATTACAACAGAAGGGTTTTGAAGTTGTTATTATTGATGATTGTTCCAATTCAGATGAAAAAGTGCTTACTGGTATTGAAGCGATTAGCGGGAAAAGACCTGTTTTTGAAAAATTAGATTTAAAGGAAAGGGATATGGTAGAAGATTTTTTCAAAAGAAATGCAGATGTAGCAGGAGTGATACATTTTGCCGCGTCAAAAGCAGTTGGGGAAAGTGTAGAGAAACCTTTGTTATATTACGAGAATAATATAGGAACCTTGGTATATATCTTAAAGGAGTTGTGTAAAAAGAATAAGGCAAGTTTCATATTCAGTTCTTCATGTACGGTTTACGGTCAAGCCGATAAAATGCCAATTACAGAAGATGCTCCTGTAAAAGTGGCGGAGTCGCCCTATGGCAATACCAAACAGATGGGTGAGGAAATTATTGCAGATACGTGTAAAGTGACACCAACATTGAATGCGATTGCGTTGCGTTATTTTAATCCCATGGGTGCACATCCTAGTGGTGAAATAGGAGAACTTCCGGTAGGTGTGCCACAAAATCTGGTGCCTTTTATTACGCAGACCGGTATTGGTCTTAGAGATGAGCTTTCTGTTTTTGGGAATGATTATCCTACGCCGGACGGCACGTGTATTCGTGACTATATTTATGTGGTAGATTTAGCGAAAGCGCACGTGGTTGCATTGGAAAGACTTCTAGAAGGAAAGAATACCGAAAATTATGAGGTGTTTAATGTAGGTACCGGAACAGGTAGTTCTGTTTTAGAAGCGATACAGAGTTTTGAAAAAGTATCTGGAAGAAAGCTAAACTATAAAATAGTAGCAAGGCGACCTGGTGATATTACTTCGGCCTATGCGGATACGACTAAGGCCAATACTGTTTTAGGATGGAAGTCGGAATACACCTTGGACGAGGCTATGAAATCTGCATGGGTCTGGGAACAGAAAATTAGGGATTAGATAAAGAATAATCCACTAGAGAAAGAGGAGGAAATAGCACATATTTATTCCTCTTTTTAGTTACAAACAATAAGGCGTTACTTGGTCTTAGCGATGTATGATAAAAAAGACAACTCAAATGTACAAGGCTGCTGTTCAGCACAGGTATCGCTTTGAGAGCTATAAAAAATAGAACAATAGCCAATAGAAAATAAATAAACTCAGATGAAAGTTAGAATTATGTTTTTTATAGTCATGATTTGCACTGTGCAAACCTTTGCTCAGGATATGTATTTGCAATGCGGCGAAATCTTTGATTCCGAAAGTGGAACATTTTTAACCGAACGTACGATTGTGGTGTCGGGAAATAAAATCAAAAGTATTGAAAAAGGATTTGTTTCGGGGAAAGATATGGACAACATCGTAGACCTGCAATCCAAAACGGTACTGCCAGGGTTTATAGATATGCACGTGCATATAGAAGGAGAATCGAATCCATCCCAATATTTGGATCGCTTTACGAAGAACGATGCAGATGTCGCCTTTCAGTCAACAGTGTATGCTAAACGCACCCTCATGGCAGGTTTTACAACGGTACGGGACCTCGGTGGGTCTGGGGTGAATATTGCATTAGGAAAAGCCATTGGTAAAGGTATCGTCATAGGGCCTCGAATATTTACCGCCGGAAAGGCCATTGCCACTACGGGAGGCCACGCAGACCCTACTAATGGAGTAAGAAAAGAACTGATGCATAATCCGGGTCCAAAAGAAGGCGTTGTGAATTCGCCCGAAGACGCTAGGAAAGCAGTGCGTCAGCGCTATAAAAACGGCGCGGATGTAATTAAAATAACGGCAACGGGTGGGGTTATGAGCGTTGCGAAAAATGGTCAAAATCCTCAGTTTACTGCAGCCGAATTAAAGGCTATTGTAGAAACGGCAAAGGACTATGGGATGCTTACTGCAGCTCATGCGCATGGCGATGAAGGTATGCGAAGAGCTATTGTAGCCGGCATACAAACTATAGAACATGGAACATTAATGGAGGAGCCCACCATGGAATTGATGATACAATACAATACCTATTTAGTTCCTACTATTTCTGCTGGTAAAGCAGCAGCAGCAATGGCAGATATTCCTAATTTTTTACCGGCTGTAGTGGCTAAAAAGGCAAAAGAAATAGGCCCTATAAGCGAAAAAAATTTTAAAAGAGCTTACGAAAAAGGCGTGCCAATAGCCTTTGGAACGGATGCAGGAGTTTCACCGCATGGAGACAATGGTAAGGAGTTCACGTATATGCACGAAGCGGGCATGCCTGTTGTGGCAGCACTGCAATCGGCAATGACTACGCCTGCTAAATTATTAGGTATGGACAAGGCGCTTGGAATCTTAAAGGCTGGTTATTTGGCTGATATCGTAGCGGTAGATGAGAATCCAGTCCATAATGTGAGGACATTGGAATCTGTAAGTTTTGTAATGAAAGAAGGAAAGGTGTACAAAGAATAGAAACGGAAACTTGAACGGTACGTTATGAATAGCCCTATTTTATCGGACAGTGAAAGTGTGATGAACTATACCCAGAGCCAAGGGTTGTATAGTGCATTGGTGGCTCAAGTCAAGAGAGATTTTATGCGTGTTAATCTTGAACTTGCTTTGGGTGTAAATCCGCAGCCTAAAGAACTTCAAACAGTAATTAGGGAGAAAATATACTTGTTGTTGATGGAACGTTTTCCGGAGTATTTGAATGTAATGTATGTGGTGGATATTCCAGAACGAGCCTTTAAAAATTTAGAAATAAAAGATACGGTAGACGTTGCAGAACAAGTCACCTTTTTTATCCTGAAGCGAGAATTACAAAAATTAGAACTAAAGGAAAAATATAAGTCCAAGGATTAAAAAAAGAAACGGAGGAAGGGAATTAGGGCATCGGTATAAATACTATTATTTTCATCAAAAAGGACATTGTATCTGAGTCCTATCGTAGCATTTCTAGTGGTGTATCCCAGTCCAAAAAATAAGGCTGGAGACCAATAATTATCTTCTAGAATGCTGCCGCCTAAATTAAAAGTCTGGTTGACACGAAGTTGCTCTAGCTCCGCTGATAGTTGTATCTGTGGCATGGGATTGTAGAGCGATAATAAACTACCTCCGTACGCCAAAAATTTAGCCTCGTTAAACTTGGCATAATTTACATTTAAGCTTATGCCAGCCGCAAAAGTATCGCTTACAGGGTAAATAGCACTTGGAGATAGTGCTAGGTTAAATCCTCCATTAGTAAGCCCTAGGCCAAAACCACCACCGTAGCGCACTTGACTCCAAAATTCACCTTGGCTGGCAGTGTACTGCGCTTGGGAATAATAAATACATAGGAGGCTTAGAAGAAGGGAAAATGAATTTTTAAGATGATTCTGAGTATTTTTACGAGAAACTTTCATTTTTACTAATATTAGATAAGAACATTCCTTTAAATATTGTAAATGTTGTATTTTTGGTGAAATTTATTCTAAAGATACAGAAAGTAATTCATGGATAAATATTCCTTTTTAAATGCAGCGCATACCTCTTTTTTTTCAGAGCTACATGATAAGTATCTAGCAAGTCCCGATAGTGTTGAGCCCAGTTGGAGAGCCTTTTTTCAAGGCTTTGACTTTGGTATGGAAAGTGCTGGGGGCGAATTAGACGTAACTGATGAACGCGTAACCTCAATGGTGAATGGGAATCGGGTAGAAATGCCGGAGTCCCTTCAAAAAGAATTTCAGGTGATACGTTTAATAGATGGGTACCGAAGTAGGGGCCATTTGTTTACAGAAACAAATCCCGTACGGGATAGAAGACAATACGTTCCTAATCTAGAAATAGAGAATTTTGGGCTAACGCAGGTAGATTTAGAAACGGTATTCAATGCCGGAGACATTATAGGGATAGGTCCAAGTTCGCTTCAACAAATCATTACCCACCTTACGAGTATCTATTGCGACGCTATAGGGGTGGAGTACATGTATATTAGAAAGCCAGAACGTATAAAATGGATACAGGATTGGATCAATGTAAACGATAATCATCCTAGTTTTAATGCAGAGCGAAAGAAACATATTCTTAAAAAGCTAAATCAAGCCGTCTCGTTTGAAGGTTTTTTGCATACAAAATATGTAGGTCAAAAACGTTTTTCTTTGGAAGGCAATGAGTCCTTAATACCTGGATTGGATGCCATTGTAGAGCGTGCTGCGGAAATGGGCGTGAAGCAGTTTGTGATGGGGATGGCCCACAGGGGAAGATTAAGCGTGCTTACCAATATTTTTGGTAAATCGGCAAAAGATATTTTTAGTGAGTTTGATGGCAAGGATTATGAGCAGGAGATTTTTGATGGAGATGTTAAATATCACTTAGGTTGGACTTCTGACCGCATGTCGGATAACGGTAATAAAATAAAAATGAACATAGCGCCAAACCCTTCCCACTTAGAAGCGGTAGGTGCTGTGGTTGAGGGTATTGCTAGAGCAAAACAGGATGC
>JBLHNI010000133.1:0-8800 GCA_047650615.1 Maribacter sp. | reverse complement strand
GAAACCTAAAAACACCCTTTTTTAACAAAATATCTATCTCAAAATAGATTAAAGCAAATTACTCCAATTTTGCAACGGTCTTAAAGCTTTGATTTGTATCTATGTTACTCTCATAGTTTCAGTTTTTAGCTTGGTTTCTCTATTTGTTTCGGATTATGGACTACCCATGGCAAATTTTCCTTTCGATATAGAAATCATATCAATCGTGATACCTGATCCTGTAAGCTTTTGTTGGTAGTTATTACCTTCTTTTTCTTGTGAAAAACTAGAAATGAATCCTTAAAGAAATAGGAGTAGGAGTGAGGTATTTCTGACCTTCATCCTTCAAATATATATTATTTCTATCTGAAACTACTCAGTTTTAGACCAAAGTGGGTACTTGTATCGCTGTTTGTATTGAAAAAGGTAATTACGTATCGATACTATTTGAGAGCGTAATAATATTATGTTCCATATTATAGGGGGCTCTGGTAATTTAAATAGAATCTATTCAACGCATTCTCTTTAACGATAGGCTTTATACAATACGATCAAACCGTCGGCAAAGTTGTCTGTATTAACAATAAAGCCATCAGCGGTGAAACTGGTTACCCTTGCCGTAGTAGTCCCTAGATTATCCCCATTTTGATTGCTATACCTAATTCCAATACAGTGTGCATTAGAAGCAAACCTAGAAATATCATTAATAGAATTTCCACTACCCCCAACATAAATACTTTGATGTATAATGGAACCACTATCGTTTCTAGAAAACCCATTGGATGTACCAAATGAGTTGGCAATAGTGCTGCTATTGTTTCCAACCCCGTTGTCAGCATTGATATTTGGACTTTCAACATTTGCATGGGCAACAAAGCTTGCGCTAGAAGGACTAAATGGAATACCAGTAATAGGAATATCTCCTGTGCCGGTTATTGTAAAAACACCTAGGTAAACATCGCTTGTTTCGGCTTCCATTCTAACCCAATTGCTACCATCGTAAACATATACCGTTTGCGTATCATTCGCATAGGCCAATGCACCAGTGTTGGCATCTGTTATGCTTAGAATTTGCGTTTCTGAGGCGGCGGGTAGCGTAAATAATGAATTACCATCTAACTGTGCCCTACAATAGATAGAAATAAAAAAACAAACTATAAATTTGTATATCCGTTTAATGTCCATTAGTTATAATGCTAGTAATTATGAGCCTATCGAAAATTCTTTCCCCAAAGTACCTTCTATTGAGCTTATAAATGAACTGATTTAAATAAAGCTGTAGGTATTTGGCTTTAATCTTGTGATATGTACCTACGAAATTCCTCTTAGCATTGCTTATAGCAATATGCACCCATTTTAAGGTTTTTTTTGTAGTTTGTTCGTTTGACTTTTTGCTGATATGTATATCTAGATAGTCGGCGATGTTCACATATGACGCACTCTTATCGGTAAAAACTATAGAATCATCATTATCTATTGCTTTCTGTAGTGTTTGGTCGGTTCCTTTCATTTTATGATCTGTAAGAACCTTCGCTTTGAAGTATCTAGCTTGACGCTCTACTTTTCCAGTATCTATATCTTCTAAAATAGTACTCTCTGCCATTAGCATCACATTGGATTTGGTCTTTCTACCACGCCCTGCTTTCTGTAATTTATGATTCTGAGCGGATGCTGCTATGGTAAAATATCCCTTGTCGACTTCTATCATTCCCTCGAGGGTATAGCGATCATCACGTTCACCTATTACCTTGCGAAGCTTATGAACCATAGCCCAAACAGGCTCATAGCGCTTCAATCCAAGTTGACGTTGAATCTCTTTACTGGAAAACCCCTTTTTGGTAGTACTCATTAAAAATATTGTTTTGTACCATATCATAAAGGATAGTTTGGAACTCTCCATAATAGTGCCGCTTCGCAAAGATATTCTTTCATTGCAAGACTTACATTGGTAACTCCATTTATTCTTAAGCTAATAGTGATTTGTGCCTTGCCAACGATGACAAAGAACACCCTGTTGGTCTCTTTGTTCTTTAAAATGTAACCTGCAATTCTGCTCATCTGTAAAGTATAGTCCAAAAGAAAAAATACCCATATTCAACTATTTTAATAGCAATTAAATATATGAAAATTTATACAAAATAGGCATGTTTACGGACATACAATTATAAATACAGGTCTGCTCTTTTTCATGCTTTTGTCTTTTTACATTTCTGCTATAAATCGCCTAGGTTGTTGACCTAATTTATCGGGTAAAAATACTTTAGAAAATTCATAATGAGAGTGATGATCCGTTATACAATAGTTAATATGTCAATTACTAATAATTTAACTATCAGAATATACCAAGTTTTAGTCTTGCATCCCTGCTATTTATTACTTGAATCTAAGCTTGTAATTATGATAAAAATAGGCAATAATTCCAAATGTTGACCTCCCTACTGTTTAATCTGTCTGTGATGAAACTTTTCATTAACGAGTTCGCAACCGTTACCCTTATTGGATACGATGTTCTCTTTGACTTTTATATAAATTAAATAAAACCTGCTAAAAATATAGGGTAAGATCATAGTATACCTGCACCCTATAGAGGTATAAATGATATACGAAATTTATGAACTACGGTTATCCACGAAATAAGAAAAATCGTTCCTTAAGCTCCTCAATGGCAGTAGCCTTGTTGGTGGTAATATATTTTAAAGCTTCGTCGGTGAATTCTTGGCCTTTGCCCGTTAGGGAAACAATTTGGTTTGACGTATGAATAAGGTTGTTCTTGGCGGCAAGTTCTAATACGGTTTTCGCGCGTACTTTCTGCCAGTTGATATGCTCCCGAAGGTGGTTTACGTGGCGTTCCTCCTTTTCTGTATGGTTTTGAAGGTGCAGTAAGAATATCAAAAGGGAGACTTCTACGCGTTGCTGCCGTTCTCTAAAATAGCCGTACAACACCCCTTGTTTTGGAGAAAATAGGTAAACTAATAAAAATAGTATACCTAAAACGGTGGTTATGGAGCCGGCAATAGAGGCGTCTAGAATATTTGCCATCCAGTAACCAGCTATGGCAGCTATGATACCGAACAAACAGCTTAACAACAGCATCCGTTTTAAATCGTCCGTAAGTAAATAAGCAGTTGCCGCAGGGGATACTATGAGTGCGACGACCAAAACAGCACCAACGGCATCAAAAGCACCCACGATGGTGACTGAGGATACCGTCATAAGTCCGTAATGTAATATCACCGGCGAAAACCCTAGAGTGGTGGCCAAGCCTTTGTCAAACGTGCTCAATTTCAATTCTTTAAAGAATAAGAATAACAGTACTACGGAAATTAGTAAAATGATTCCAATGACCCAGAGCGATTTAGGACCCATATCGGTTCCGGAGATAAAGACTCGGTCAAAGGGAGCAAAGGCCAGTTCACCCAAGAGTACGGCATCGATATCTAAATGAACATCATTTGCATTTTTGGCAATGAGAATAACTCCGATACTAAACAAAGCGGGGAAAACTAACCCAATAGCCGTATCTTCTTTTACCAAGCCTGTCTTTTGTATAAATTCCACGAGTACCACGGTGATGACCCCAGTAAGTGCAGCCAATAAAATAAGTAAGGGCGAATTCAAGTCTTGTGTAATGAAAAAACCCAACACGATACCTGGAAGGATGGCATGGCTAATAGCATCACTTATCATGGCCATTTTACGGAGTACTAAAAAAGTACCCGGTAAAGCGCAGGCAACGGCAACTAATGCTGCAATAAGTTGTATTTCTATTTGCGCGTTAGTCATTGTTCTTTCCAATTTGATTGAAGATAGATTCCGCTTCCAGATAGCCTTTTTCAGTCATAGCCCAGTCGTTACCTTGGATTTTTATGAACTGTTTCTCTTCTAATTTGGTTAATGTTTTTCTGGTAAAACCTTGAAAATTATTAAGGATACGTATGGCATGTGGGTGCGACACGTTTTCATGGTTTTCTACAATATGAAACATAAAGGTCAAGGTCTTTTTAAGGTGGAGCTCCCTGCGGTTTCGCCTAAAACGGATTTCTCTAAACAGTAACCCACGCCCAGGTGAGAAAATAAATGATATAACTACAAAAGCCGCTGCCACCAAAACGATAACAGGCCCTGTTGATAGGTTGTTCTGACTGGCGCTAATCGCGGTTCCAAAAACCCCTGAAAATGCTCCAAAAATCGAAGCTAAACTAACCATCACGCCTAGGCTATTGGTCCACTGCCGGGCAGCAGCAGCAGGAGCAAGTAACATAGCACTCATAAGTACTACTCCTACGGTTTGCAAACCCAATACGATAGCTAGTACGATAAAAGTGGTGATTAAAATATCTAAGAAGCGGGTGTTGAAGCCCAAGGTTTTGGTATAATCTGCATCAAATAGTAAGAGCTTAAGCTCTTTCCAAAATAAAAGGAGTACGAAGAGACTAATACCGGTAACAGTGGCCATAATCCACACATCTTTCTCCACCAATGTTGCGGCTTGACCAAAAAGGTATTTATCAAGTCCTGCTTGGTTCGCATTTGGCATTTTTTGAATAAAGGTGAGTAAGAGCATCCCAAAACCAAAAAATAGAGAGAGAATGAGTCCCAGGGCTGTATCACTTTTTAAACGTGTACGTTTTACAATACCCTTAATCCAAAAGGTGCCCACAAGACCACTAACAAGTGCGCCGATTAAAATATAGTTTGCATCCTTAACCCCGGTAATTAAAAAGGCAATAGCTATTCCTGGAAGCGCAGCATGTGAAATGGCGTCTCCTAAAAGACTTTGTTTACGAAGAACAGCAAAACTGCCCAACATACCACAAATAGCACCCAAAATAGCGGTGCCTAGCGTAATGGTACGCAAGGTATAGTCCGTAAAAAAATCGATTAGTTCCATTTTTATTGATTTACCGCCACTTTATAGTTTATCCCATAGGTTTTGGTAAGATTGTCGTCATTGAAAATATCCATTACAGGTCCCGATGCTATTCCCTTTACATTAAGAAAGGTGACCCAATCAAAATATTCAGGAACTGTTTGTAAATCATGGTGGACAACGATTAATGTTTTCCCTGCCTGTCGGAGCTCTTTAAGTATATTGATGATGGCTTTTTCCGTGGTGGCATCCACGCCCTGAAAAGGTTCGTCCATCAGGTAAATTTCTGCATTTTGCACCAAGGCACGGGCAAGAAAAATACGTTGTTGCTGTCCGCCGCTTAATTGACTTATTTGCCGACTTTTAAACTCTAACATCCCTACTTTTTCCAAGGCTTCCAAGGATGCCTTTTTTTCTTTTTGTCCAGGACGTTTGATCCAGCCTAGACTTCCGTAGGTACCCATCATGACAACATCTAGGGCAGTAGTGGGAAAATCCCAGTCCACACTCCCTTTTTGAGGTACATAGGCTACCTTGTCTACTTGTTTTTTATAGGGTTTTCCAAAGACTTGTACGGTACCGGCAATGGGTTTTATAATCCCTAAAATTGATTTAATCAATGTAGATTTTCCAGCTCCGTTTGGACCAACAATAGCCATTAGGACACCTTCAGGAATCACCAGGTCAATATCCCACAAGACTGGTTTGTAGTCATAGGCTACGGTAAGGTCATCTATTTGTATTGCAGGAAGGTTATTGTTCATTTTTTAAGTTCATTTTTTAAGTTCAATTGGCAAGTTCAAATAATAATACAAATATTAAGTTTAAATTTTTGGTTCGCTGCACCATGTTTTGTGCTTTTTAATTACTGCCGGCTGCACACTTTTACTACAAACCACAAACCATAAACTACTTCAAAGCTTCAACAATCGTATTCACATTATACCGGAACATACCTAAATAGGTGCCTTCATCCGTGCCTTTATTTCCTAGTGCATCGGAATATAGCGTTCCCCCAATTTCGACTTCAAACCCTTTAGAGAGTACGGCTTGTTTCAAGGCTTCAATGGTGCGTTTGGGCACGCTAGTTTCCACGAAAATAGCTTGTACTTTTTTATCGATAATGAGTTTAGCCAGATTTTGGACATCTTGTACGCCTGCTTCGGTGGCAGTACTTAGGCCTTGTAGGCCAACGACCTCAAAACCGTAGGCTTCTCCAAAATAATTGAAGGCATCGTGGGCGGTAACTAAGATTCTTTTTTCCTCAGGAAGCGTTGCTATGGTTTTTAATATTTCTTCTTCAAGGGTATCTAACTGTTCCAAATAAACCGACTTATTCTTTTCGAAAAAGGTAGAATTATTAGGGTCTAGTTTACTTAGTTCTGACGTAAGGTAAATCGTAAGTTGCTTCCAATACTGAATATTGAACCAAATATGGGGGTCAAAGCTGGAGGCGAAATATTCGGACCCTATCAACGTGTTTTTGTCAAGCACTTCGGCCAAGGCTATGGTATTGGTGTTTCTGCCCATTTTCTCAAATACGTCTACCAGCTTCCCCTCTAAATGAAGTCCGCTGTAAAAAACAACATCCGCATTGCTAAGTTTGGAAACATCGCCCTCACTTGCCTTATATAGATGTGGATCTACACCAGTTCCCATGAGTCCTTGCACGTTAACGGAATCTCCGCCAATATTCCTGACCAAATCTGTAATCATTGAGGTCGTGGTCACAATATGCAGCTTCCCGTTCGTGGTTTTCTTTTTGTCGGTACAACTTGTAAAAAGAAGGATAACACATAGTATGGTTATAATTTTTTTCATTTTAATAGTTAGGCGTGTTTTTGAAGCTTTCGCTTAATATTCAATGTAGATGTTATCTGTGGCCGTTTTGGACAGCAATACTTCCTTTTTATGCACTAGTACCGTCATACTTTGGTCAAAAGATTCAATGTTTACTACTTTAATAGGCGTATCCAATCCAATATCCTGTTTGGCAACGAATTGTAAAAATGCCGAAGAGTTATCATTGAAACCTTTACAAATCCCATAATCACCGGTTTTGAGCTGGGAAAGTTTCTTTTTTGGGTATTCAGGCAAGTTCCCTTTGGCGTCTGGTATAGGATCTCCGTGCGGGTCATATTCAGGACGGCCTAAAAAGGCATCCAATTCTTCTACCAGTTTTGGAGATTTAATATGCTCTAGTTGTTCAGCGACATCATGTACTTCGTCCCAGTTAAAATTGAGTCGCTCTACCAAGAAATACTCCCATAAGCGGTGCTTTCGAATAATAAGTAAGGCATGATTTCTGCCGGTATCCGTCAATTGTACGCCATAGTATTTCTGGTAATTCACTAATTCCTTATCTGCCAATCGCTTTATCATTTCCGTGACCGATGCCGCTTTAGTATTCAATTTTTTGGAAAGACTGCTTGTAGAGATACCGCCATCTACTTCTTCCTGTAAATGAAATATAGCCTTTAAGTAGTTTTCTTCGGATTGTGTAAACATAATGTTTAAATAAAATGTAAAGATACATTTTATCCTTCAATAAAAAATTATTAGGTTTGCCTAAATATTAATTATACTTATACCAAATTATAAAAATGATTTCTATAAAAACAACTTTTTTAATTTTACTTTGTCCGCTCTTAGGTCTTTTTGGTCAGACTGAAAGTGCAACTATTAGCGGTACGATTTTATCGGGAGATGAGACGGTACCTTTTGCTTCAGTTTATGTGAAAAATGGTTCTCAAGGTGTAACATCGGATAAACGAGGGAACTATACATTAAAAGTGCCAGCGGGAACACACAGCATTCAGGTAAGTTCACAAGGTTATAGAAGCGTGGTGAAAGAATTTACTATAACTGACAATCAAACCTTGACGCTTGATTTTGAGTTGTTGGAAGATGCCCTAGGCTTGGAGGAAGTTGTAGTCAGCGCAACCCGAAACCGAGTGGAGCGCAGAAACGCTCCTGTAGTGGTGTCTACCTTACAACCCAGATTGTTAAATGCGACACAGTCTTTGACTTTGGCAGATGGGCTCAACTATGCGCCGGGAGTACGGGTAGAGTCCAATTGCCAAAACTGTGGCTTTACGCAGGTGCGCCTGAATGGACTTTCTGGGGGTTACACGCAAATATTACTAAACAGCAGACCCGTATTTACATCTTTATTAGGAGTTTATGGTCTGGAACAAATACCTACCAATATTATAGAACGTGTGGAGGTGGTGCGCAGCGGGGGATCTGCTTTGTACGGTTCTAACGCAATTGCCGGTACGGTCAACGTGATTACAAAAGATCCTATATTAAATACATGGGAGGTAGGAACCAACCTAGCCTTGATCAATGGAGAAGCCGCGGATAGGATGTTGACTTTCAATACGTCAGTTGTTGCGGACGATCTTAATAGTGGCGTTACGCTCTTTGGTACCTACCGCAACCGAGAGGCATGGGACGCCAACGATGATGGTTATACAGAACTTGTAGAATTGCGAAACAATACCGTGGGCGCTAAAGCTTTTGTAAGACCAAACGACCGCAGTAAAATAGCGGTAAACCTTACAACCATACGAGAATATAGACGGGGAGGAAACAAGCTTGATCTTGCGCCACAATTTACGGATATTACTGAGGAATTGGATCATGATACCTTTATCGGAGGTGTGGATTATGAACTAAATAGTAAGGACAATACGAGTCAGTTTCAGATATATACTTCGGCATCTTACACCAATAGGGACAGTTATTACGGTGGTCTTGGTGGCGAACGTACACGGCAAGACAGTCTTTTGGCCAATAATGCATTTGGTACTACCCGAGATTTAGCTTGGGTAAATGGTGTACAGTTCACAAAAGCGTTTAAGAATGCCGACGTGCTTACCGTGGGTGCAGAATTTAATCATACCGAAACCAAGGATCAGATTCCAGGTTACAATCGCCTGATAGACC
>JBLHNI010000132.1:0-8843 GCA_047650615.1 Maribacter sp. | reverse complement strand
TTAAAAAACCGTAGGCGTTCAACAAGGTCATAGAAAAGACAAGAACGAAAAAATGAGGAATAAATCCATTCTTTTTTGGATGGTCCACAATAAGCCATAAAATTAAGATATTTGCTGTGGATAGTAAACAACTCATAAAACGGACACCCAGCTCCCCGTTAAAAAAGAAACTACTGATTTTTATGAGCAAAGCCACCATAGGCGGATGGTCAAAATAACCCCAGGCCATGTTTTGACTATAATACCAATAATATGCCTCGTCGTAGATTAGTTCAGTAAAATAGGATTGAACTAGGTTTAGTGCTAGAATAACGGCTAAAAAATAATAAAACTGCTTGGGTATTTCCTTTAACATGGTCCGTTTTAATTGGGACAAAATTACAACTTCTGAACATTACGCAATTTTTAAAAAAATCACAAAGCTTACTACTGTGTTTTTCTACCGTCATTTAAATAGTATTTTTGCGCACATATGGTAGTATTTATGGCCAACAGCATTGTAATAATTCCAACCTATAACGAAATTGAAAACATCGAACTTATAATAAGGGCTGTTTTTGAGTTGCCAAAGGATTTTCATGTGCTGATTGTAGATGACAATTCGCCTGACGGTACAGGTGAAAGCGTTAACAAGTTACAGAAGGAATTTCCTGAGACTTTGTTTTTGGAAACCCGCATGGGAAAATCTGGTTTGGGTACAGCATATATTCACGGGTTTAAATGGTGCATTGCAAGAGAATATGATTATATATTTGAGATGGATGCCGATTTTTCCCATAATCCAACAGATTTATTGCGCTTGCTTAAAGCTTGTGAGAGCGGAGCAGACGTAGCTGTAGGGTCAAGATACAAGCAAGGCGTAAACGTAGTAGACTGGCCTTTGTACAGGGTGTTATTGTCGTATGGAGCATCGTTCTATGTAAAGATGATTACAGGTATGCGAGTTCATGATCCAACAGCTGGTTTTGTTTGTTACAAAAAACACGTTTTGGAAAGTATCAATTTGGATTCTGTGCGTTTTGTGGGCTATGCTTTTCAAATCGAAATGAAATTCAGGGCATATTTAAAGAACTTCAACATACAGGAAATTTCAATTATTTTCAGGGATAGGGTAAGGGGCAAATCCAAAATGAGTTCTTCGATTATTACCGAAGCTATTTGGGGCGTGTTCTCAATGAAAATAAAAAGTCTATTTCAACGAAATAAATTTTAATGATGGCTAAAACGCTTTTAAAGAACGGAAAGCTTGTTAACGAAGGCAAGATACAGGAGGTAGATATATTGTTAGACGGGGAGTTGATTGTGAAAATAGCAGCCAATATTTCGGATACAAACGCTACAGTAATAGATATAAAAGGTAATTATATTATACCCGGAATTATAGACGATCAAGTACACTTCAGGGAGCCTGGTCTAACACATAAAGGAACGATAGCTACGGAAAGTAGAGCAGCGCTAGGCGGAGGAATCACTACGTTTATGGAGCAGCCAAATACTGTTCCGCAAGCGACTACGATTGAAAAGTTAGAGCAAAAATTTACAACGGCACGCAACACTGCTTTTGCTAATTATTCTTTCCCTTTTGGGGGAACCAACGACAACCTGGAAGAGTTAAAGCGACTGGACAAAAATTCTTGTTCCGGCATCAAGTTGTTTTTGGGGTCCTCTACGGGAAATATGTTGGTAGACGATGAGGCCGTTTTAGAAAAAATATTTAGCAGTACTGAAATGGTTATTTCAGCGCATTGTGAGGATGAAACTACTATTCGACGGAATTTAGCGGCGTATACAGATAAGTACGGTGATGATATTCCAATGGAATACCATCCTATTATTAGAAGTGAGGAAGCCTGCTATTTGTCTTCTTCACGTGCCATTGCATTAGCTAAAAAGACGGGAGCAAGACTGCATGTATTTCACTTGTCTACCGCTAAGGAAATTGATTTGTTCCGAAATGATATTCCTTTGGCTGAGAAAAAAATAACGGCAGAGGTGTGTATTCATCACCTGTGGTTTTCAGATGCTGATTACAAAGAAAAAGGAGCCTTTATTAAATGGAATCCAGCGGTAAAAACGGCTCAAGATAGGGATGCGCTTTGGGAGGCACTTTTAGATGATAGAATAGATGTTGTTGCCACAGACCATGCACCGCATACATTAGAAGAAAAGGATAATGTATATGCAAAAGCACCAAGCGGGGGACCTTTGGTACAGCACGCGTTACCTGCAATGTTGGAAAAACATCTTGAAGGTAAAATATCTTTAGAAACAATGGTCCAAAAAATGTGCCATAACCCTGCAATACTATTTCAGGTAGAAAAGAGAGGGTATGTACGTGAAGGATTTTATGCCGATTTAGCGGTTGTTAATCTCAATAGCCCATGGAAGGTTACCAAGGAGAATATCGCATATAAGTGCGGTTGGTCTCCTTTTCAAAATCAAACGTTCAAAGCTTCGGTTGCATATACCTTTATAAATGGACATTTGGCGTACGAAAATGGTATATTTTCCGAGAAACGAAATGCAAAAAGACTTACGTTCAATAGACCATGAAAAAAATTATAATCATACTACTTTCTTTAGTGGTAGTTTCCTGTGTAGAGAAGCTAATTGAAAAACCGGACAACCTAATCCCAAGGGATAAAATGATAGCTATTCTCAAGGATATGGCTATTTTAAATGCTGCTAAAGCAACGAAAACTAATATTCGTATTCTAAAGGAAAATGGAATAGAACCAACACAACATCTTTTCGAAAAACATGATATTGATTCTACGGTTTTTGTAGAGAGTGACAGGTATTATGCCTCCTTGCCACTAGAATATGTTAGTATGTACGAGGAAATAGAGGCTTCGCTAACCAAAGAAAAAAATATTATGGATGAAGCCAAGAAAATGAAGGATAGCCTTAAAGTGATTGAGCGGAAGAAGTTGAGTAAAAAAAATGATAGTATAAAAGAAATTACGGTAAAGATTTCTAGTGATCAGAGATAAAGCAATCGGCGCTTAATTTGATGGCCTCGTCCAATACTTGAAACTTAAAGTTCAACATATTTTTTATTTTATCACTGTTATAAACTTCGGTATTTTGAAGGGAATAGATAGTATTTTTTGTTATTCTGCGTCCGTTTCCTGTTAGTAGATGCAACAATATATCTAGGTATCTACCAACTTTTAACTGCCAAAGCTGTAAAACCTTAGTTGGTGGTTTTTTATTAATGGCTAGTGCAATTCTTGTAAGTATATCCTTGAAGCTAAGGTTTTTGGAAACAAGAATAAACCGTTCGCCCACTATATTGGAGGTCATTAAACCAATCATTGCATTAACGACATCAGAAACGGTTATAAAACCAGTCCCTCCTGGTGGATAGTAGTTGTATTCCTTGTTTGCGGTCTTAAATAGTTTCCCGCTACCGGTTCCCCAAAAACCAGGCCCCACGATAACTCCTGGATTTACGATAACGACTTCTAGTTTTTCTTGTGAGCCTCTCCAGACTTCCATTTCTGCTGCATACTTGGTCCGAGCGTAAATATTGGTATTTTGGTCTGTCCACTCACTATCCTCCGTAGCTTCTTTATTAGGCAGGCTTCTGCCAATAGTGCCTATGGTACTTACGTAGCATAGTTTCCTTACTTGGTGTGCCAAACAGAGGTTTACGATATTTGCTGTACCCTCAATATTTACTTTCTTGAGCCTATCAAAATCGTTAGGGTCAAAGGAGATAAGTGCGGCCGCATGGTACACATAATCAATACCTTCAATAGCAATCTCTAATGCAGGAATGTCTAAAATATCCGCTTTAATCCATTCAATTTTATCAAAGATAGTTTGGGGATTTGGGGTATAGTAGGAGAATATTTTTTTTACATCGTCTAGTTTAGATTCCGTTCTATAAATCGCCCTAACTTCTGTATTTGTAAGTGCCAACTTCAATAAAAGATGTGAGCCTACCAACCCTGTGCCTCCCGTAACTAAAATCATATTTCAAAGTTAGGCATTACGCATAAATAAATTCCCTCTAAATTCAGGTAGATGGCCTGCGGATTTCCTTTTATATTTGCACAATATCTAAGAATAACACGAATGACTTTAAATTTTGTTAAAGAACTGGAATGGAGAGGAATGTTGCACGATGCCATGCCTGGCACCGAGGAACATCTACTAGAAGGAATGCAAGCTGCCTATGTGGGAATAGACCCCACTGCGGATTCTTTGCATATTGGTCACTTGGTAGCTGCCATGATGTTGCGTCATTTTCAATTGGCAGGTCATAAACCGTATGCACTTATAGGTGGCGCCACAGGAATGATTGGTGATCCCTCCGGAAAATCAGCCGAAAGAAATCTTTTAGATGAGAAAACTTTACGACACAATCAAAATGCATTAAAGGAACAACTTTCCCGTTTCTTGGATTTTGAAAGTGATGCCGAGAATGCCGCAGTTTTAGTGAACAACTACGATTGGATGAAGGATTTTACGTTTTTAGATTTTATAAGGGATGTGGGTAAGCATATTACTGTAAACTATATGATGGCCAAGGACTCCGTTAAGAAACGTTTATCCTCAGAGGCTAAAGAAGGAATGTCCTTTACAGAGTTTACTTATCAGCTAGTGCAGGGATACGATTTTTTACATTTATATAAAAACCATAATTGTACCTTACAAATGGGCGGTAGCGACCAATGGGGTAATATTACCACAGGTACTGAGATGATTAGAAGAATAGGTGGTGGCAAAGGTTTTGCTCTTACCTGTCCTTTGATTACCAAGGCCGATGGTACCAAGTTCGGTAAGACCGAAAGTGGGAACGTGTGGTTGGATGCTAATAGAACGTCACCCTACCGATTTTATCAGTACTGGCTTAATACTTCTGATGCTGATGCCGAGAAATATATTAAAATTTTCACGTTCCTAACTAAGGAGGAAATAGAGGAATTAACCACGGAACATGTCGAAGCTCCTCACAAGCGGTTATTGCAAAAACGTTTGGCAGATGAGATTACCGTAATGGTGCACTCTCAAGCCGATTTAGATAATGCTGTGAAGGCAAGTGCCATCCTTTTTGGGAAGTCTACTGGAACTGATTTAAAAGGCTTGGACGAAAAAACTTTTTTGGATGTTTTTGAAGGCATACCGCAGGCTGAAATTTCTAAAAACGAACTGGATGGAGGACTAGATATGATTGCTGCCCTTGCTGCTAAAACTGGATTTTTAGGCTCTAATGGGGAAGCGCGTCGCGAACTCAAACAAAATTCAATCTCCGTAAACAAGGAAAAAGTAACAGATAAGCATAAGATTACCAACGACGATTTGATAAACGGGAAATTTGTGCTATTGCAGCGTGGCAAAAAAAATTATTACCTGTTGGTGGTTAACTAGCGCAATGTACCAGTCTAAATTATTGTGATCTAGTAAACTTAATATAAAGCTAACGCAACCATTATAGCTATTTCTTATCTTACTAAAGTAAATCGATTGTTTTTGTAATGAAAAAAGTGTACTTTTTATTTGTATCTGTTCTCCTATTATGCTCTTGCTCCCAGTCGGATAGTTCTCAGCTATATGATGCAGAACTGCAATTAGCGGACCAAAAATGGGAATTGGTGCGCATGTCAGGAAGCATGGTGAATGCTACGAAAATTGGCGCGGATATGGAATGGCAGGAGTACTATATATTTAGCCTTGATGGCACCTTCCAAAGAATACGCTCAAGGGGCGATATCGTTTTAAAAGCATCTGGGTCTCTTGAGGTGGTAGAGTACGATAACGACGAGGCTGATTATTTAGAACTTACCTACCAAGAGGGTTTTGGATTGATTGGAAACTGCTCTGGCGACCAAACGGAAATACTAATATATCAGTCAAATACAGAAATTGCCAATACTTGGATGGCTTGTGATGGTCCTCAATTGAATTATATTTTGGTTCAAGATTAAAGTGCCATCAAATTACAACCTCGAATATCGGAATGGTCGAACCTTCCTATTATTTCAAAACTAGCATCATCGTATTTTTTACCCAAATCTTGTGTAGCAATAAAGGAACATGAGTTTCTGTTCGCTAAATCAATCACATTAATTCCTCCAGATTTTCCATTAGCTTGATAAGAAAACGGATCTTCGATATCTCTCACTAATACTTTCATCCAAGGCGGACAATCGAACACACCGTTTCCTTTAGAGTATGCTTGGGATAGTAGTTCCGTCATTCCGTATTCTGAATGTATGTGATCAACTCCAAAACCAGTTTTAAGCAGCGCGTGAAGTTCTTCCCGTATGAGCTCTTTTCTCCTGCCTTTCATACCCCCGGTTTCCATAACCGTTGTGTTTTTTAATGTAAATTGATATTGTTCGCAAAAATCCAAAAGTGCAAATGATACTCCAATTAATAAGGTTTTTGTTCCTGTTGCTTCTAAAGCTGTCAAATGGGTTTTTAACCGTTCAACATCATGCAGAAAAAAGCCACTCTTCGGATGTCCTGATTTTTTTATAAGGTCATTTACCATATAAATCAGGGAAGAGCCTTCCCGTTCCAAATAGGAAGGTAATAACGCTACAATACAGAAAGAGGAAGGTGTGCCATAGAACCTTTCAAAAGTGCTGCGATAACTTTCCTCGTATAAGCTTATATCGGTAACAAAGTGCTTGCTTGTAATGCTTCCAGTGGTGCCGCTGCTAGTAAAGGTAGCTGTAACGGAATCCGTATTACTTACTATTTGCTTTTCCTTGAATAAGTGAATGGGTAGAAACGGTATATCGACTATATTTTGGACGTATTGTGGTGTAACTTTAAGATAATTGCAGAACTTCTGGTATACTTTATTATGGGCGTATTGGAAACGAAATGTATCCAAAGCGGCTATCAGGAATTCCGCCTCAGTGTTTATTTGAAACAGGAGGTTGTTGCCTAATTCGTTTCCCATAAGTGCAAAGGTAGGGAACACCTATAGAAATGATATAAGCTGAAGCAAAAAGTTGATGCTGCTATATAGGTTTAACAACTAAGTAGTGTTAGCCCTCCTAAATAAGCCATAGCCTGGTATGAAATAGATGTATGTACTATGCTTAAAGCAATCTAAAAATTAGCGTACCACTAATTTTCGATTAATTGATTTATTTTCTTCTATTACTTCAACCACGTATACTCCCGGAGAAAGACGAGAAATATCCAAAGCATTACTGGAAATTCTGTCTGTAAGGATTAGTTCTCCGAACACATCAAAAATACGTACTTGTTTGACCGCATTCTGTTCAGTGGTCACGTAAACAATATCTGCTGTTGCTGGATTTGGATATAACTTGAAACCTGATATTTCCGTATTTCTACTATTTGTCAGTAGTGTATCATCTTGGGGATACGTTGCAAGGGAAAAGCCTAAAAATAGGATAAAGTAGATTTTCTTCATTTTGTATTGATTTGGGATCAACACAGTAAAGGTACATTAGCAAGTTAGAGTATGTCTATAAATGTTGTGAAAGCTAGTATTTTGTAGGTCAACAGAATACATCTTGTTTTTTATCGATTTTTTCTGCGGATGGTCGATATCAGACAAAAAGGAATACGTAAAAAATAAGGTAAAATTTATTTAACTATTAATTTTCTAGTGGCAACTTTGTTCTTTTCGAATACGCGAAGAAAGTAAACTCCTGCGTCTAGGTCGCCAACATATAGTTCTTTTCCTAAGATAGTTGTTTTTAGAACTAGTGTCCCCAACACATCGTAAATCAAAATTTCTTTGGCATCGTTTTTAGTAGTAGAAATATAAACCTTGCCAGTTGTCACAGGATTTGGATACATACTAAGACCATCAATGTCTCCATTGTTCGGAACAGACTGTCCATAACTAAAGGAGATAAAAAGAAAACAAATGATAAAGTAGATTTGCTTCATATGTAGCTGGTTACAAATGCTATGCCGCAAAGATAGGAAAACTACCGACAGATTTTAAAAGCGTGGGATTGTTTGTGGGTTTTTTTCGATGAAATGCAAAAAAACCCACAAAAAGTGGGCTATTTTTCAGTTTTTATTCGGATTAATTTGAATCAAGCTGAATTTTATCAGCTCATTATTAGAGGAGTAAGTGTTAGAATTGATAACTATAACCAAGGGAAATAGCCTGTCCAGGATATCTTGACGAGAATAATTGGTCTTCTGCGCCAAAAGACTGATAAACACTTTCAATTTTATCATTTAAGATATTCTCAAATCGCAGCGAAATTTTACTGTTCTTTTCCTTTCCAAATTCCTTACTCAAATTAAATCTTAAGTTATTAAACGGAAGAGTGAATACATCTGGAATATCTCCATTACCTACAATCTCCAATGTTTTACCTTGAACATTATAGATAAGTCCCCCTTGCCAACCATTTTTCTTGTTATCATAATTAAAACCTATGTTTAGCAGTAATGGAGATTGACCTTGTAATTGACGACTATCCCTAAGCGTTTCCCCTTCCCTTAAATTGTCTCTTCTAGCTTCTGCTTCATCATCGGTAAAGGTTTGTTGCGATTCGATAATAGAAATATTTGCGTTAAAAGAGAAATTCTGCCATCCAGGAATGAAATCTAGACTTGTTCTTACTTCCAATTCACCTCCAAATACATTTGCATCTCCTAAGTTCAGGGGAATAAACTGCCCTCGTGCCTCTCTAATGAAAGATAATTCTATAGGGTCTTGAAAGGTTTTTGCAAATGCACTTACAGCAAAAAAGTTAGTGCCCTCCCCATAGGATTCAAAACGTAAATCAAAGTTATTTACGTATGTAGGTTGTATGTTGATATTACCAATAAAAAATGTACTTGAGACAGGATCAAAAATTTGAGCATTGGAGGCTTCTTTAAAC
>JBLHNI010000131.1:0-8869 GCA_047650615.1 Maribacter sp. | reverse complement strand
AACAGGTAAAAAGAACCGTTCGTGAAGCCAAAAAAGAGGCATGGGCAGAATTTTTACAAGAAAATATTGGAGCAAAAAAAAGCCTTGTGCAGCTCATACATTTAGCTGCGTCTAAAAGTCCGAACAAGAATTTTCTAACGAAGCTAAAGAACGATCTTATTGCAGTTGAAGAACCTATACTAAAAGATTTGGCCGTCGCATCTAGAAAATCACTTCGGTATCTTTTGGGAGAATCCACGGCAGAAAGACAGGCATTGGTAGACTGGGTGCAGGATTTTTTGACTAAAACGCAGCCAGACTTTAGTTCATACCTCTACAGTCCAAATGAGAATAGGGCTACCAATATCAGTCCGATTGCGCCTCTATATGATGACAGCGTAGAAAAAGTTGATGGAAGGGTTATTTTGCGGGATAATTTTGACAACCTTTTCAATAAGTACCCTAATGCCTTGATTTTTGGAGAAGATACTGGTGTTATTGGAGATGTAAATCAAGGATTGGAAGGTTTACAGGAAAAGTACGGAAGTACTAGAATTGCAGATACCGGCATTCGTGAAACTACGATTATAGGTCAGGGTATCGGAATGGCATTACGAGGATTACGGCCTATTGCCGAAATCCAGTATTTAGATTATATTTTTTATGCCATGTCTTCACTAACGGATGATTTGGCTACGCTTTTATATCGTACCAAAGGAAAGCAAAAAGCACCGTTAATTGTAAGAACTCGTGGGCATAGATTGGAAGGAATATGGCATTCTGGTTCTGAAATGGGTGGCTTAATACACCTACTTCGTGGCATGTACATCTTAGCACCAAGAAACATGACCCAAGCAGCAGGTTTTTATAATACCTTAATGAAAAGTGACGAGCCTGCATTAGTTATCGAAAGCCTTAATGGCTACCGTTTAAAGGAACCCAAACCTACGAATTTAGGTGAATTTTGTACTCCAATAGGTGTTGTGGAAACTATTAAAGAAGGTACGGATATTACGCTAGTATCCTATGGCTCCACACTTAGGATAGTGGAACAAGTAGGAAAGGAGCTATTGGAAGTTGGGATAGATGCAGAAATTATAGATGCTCAGACATTGCTTCCTTTTGACATCAAACATGATGTGGTAAAAAGTGTTCAAAAAACAAATCGGCTTTTGGTTATAGACGAAGATGTTCCTGGCGGATGTTCTGCTTATATCTTAAATGAAATTGTAGAAAAGCAACAGGGGTACCAGTATTTGGATAGTGCACCACAAACCTTGACGGCTCAGGCGCACAGGGCGGCTTATGGCACCGATGGCGATTACTTTTCAAAACCAAATGCAGAGGATATTTTTGAAAAAGTATACAGCATACTTCACGAGGCAAATCCACAGGATTATCCAAAATTAAGATAGTAGACCGTTGGATTAATTGTAGGCAAATAGGGTATTTCGATTTTTAATAATTAAATTAAGAACAATTTGATTTGGACTGTCGTAGCTCGCGTAGGATAGACTATTTACCTAAGCTGCTTATTAATGTAGTCCTACTTTTTCTAGGCTATGTCTAAGTTGGTATTTTATTATATACCAACAACCAATACTACTACAATACCTAATTCTCTATAATAATTGATTCTTAAATAAAACCGTCCACTACCCTATTTCAATTTCTTAAACTAGCTTTGTGTCAAACGATGGACATAATATGAATGCGATTCTGGAACAGTACTACGGATTAACAAGTTGCTCCCTTAAAACATTGGAAGGGTATGAGAGCGTTAATTTTAAGGTAAAAGCCGACTCCGGCACCTTTGTTTTAAAAAAATACAACTACACCGAAGAAACTATCACGGTACTGCTAGCAGAAGACCGTGTCACCCAAAAGCTAAACCAGATAGCCCAATTGAGCTTTCCGGAAAGTATTCATAATCTAGAAGAACATCCTGTTACCATAGTTGATGGTTTTATTTATAGACTCCTACCTTTTATAGAAGGGGAGTTTTTGGCTGAAACGCTAAAGGATGAAGCGTTATTGATTTCGTTTGGTACGGCATTAGGCAATATAGATAAGATGCTAATGGGATATTATGATGCCGTAATAAAGGCAAAAGAAAGCCTCTGGGATTTGAAGCATTTTACCGATAATCGTAAATTTTTAAATGATATTACCGATGCGAAGGACCGTAACTTGGTGCGTTATTTTTTCTTACAGTTTAATGAGCACATAACTCCTTTTCAGCATAACCTCCGAAAAAGCATCCTCCACAACGACGCCAACGATTGGAATATACTTACAACTAATGGGAAAGTTACCGGAATTATAGATTTTGGCGACATGTGTGATTCATGGTTAATTAATGAACTTGCCATAGGGCTTACCTATATAATGATGGCTGAAGAACAACCGCTAGCAATAGCAAAAACCGTAATAGCTGCCTATAATAATATACTTCCATTACAAGAACAGGAACTTGACGCTTTGTACTATCTTGTTGCTGCCAGGCTCTGTACAAGCGTATGCAACTCGGCACACACCAAAAAACAGAAGCCAGATTCCGACTATATTACCATAAGCGAACAACCCGCGTGGAATTTGTTGAGAAAATGGCTTAGGATAAACCCAATACTGGCCAAAGACTCTTTTAGAAAGGCCTGTGGTTTCCCCGAGACCAAAAAGCAGACCTTGGAACATCAGTTAAAGAGAAGAGGTAAAACGATAAGTAGTGCCTTGTCTTTAAGCTATACAAATCCCATTCAAATGTCCCGCTCTGCCTTCCAGTTTATGTACGACACGGATGGGAATACGATTCTAGATGCCTATAACAATATCATGCAAGTAGGCCATTGCCATCCCCATGTGGTGGAGTCCGGACAACGGACTATGGCAAAACTGAATACCAATACCCGCTACGTTTACGAAGAACTGCACTCCTATTCGGAAAAGCTGCTGTCCAAATTCCCAGCACATCTGAACAAGGTGTTTTTTGTAAACTCAGGTAGTGCCGCTAGTGACTTGGCCATAAGAATAGCTAAAACCCATACAAAGAAAAATAAGGTCATGGTACTGGAACACGGTTACCACGGCAATACACAAAACGGAATAGATATTAGTCATTACAAATATAACCACAAGGGCGGAAAAGGGAAAGTGGAGCATATTTTACAAACCCCTATGCCCAAAGTGTACGGTTCAGGTTTTGAATCGGAATCTGAAGCAAGCATACATTATTCTGATATCACTAATAAACAGATTACAGACGAATACGGAAATATAGCGGCCTTTATTGCAGAACCGATTGTGGGCTGTGGCGGTCAGGTTCCATTGGCAATCAATTATCTAAAAGAAGTCTACCCAAAAATAAGGGCTCAGGGTGGAGTTTGTATAAGTGACGAAGTACAAGTAGGTTTCGGGCGCTTAGGTTCGCATTTTTGGGGCTATGAAATGTATGATGTAGTACCAGATATGGTGATTCTTGGTAAACCTATGGGGAATGGACATCCAATTGGTGCCGTAGTGACCACCAGTGAGATATCGGAAAGTTTTGACAACGGAATGGAATTCTTCAGCTCTTTTGGAGGTAACCCTATATCATGTGCCATTGGAGAAGCAGTTTTAGATGCAATCGAGGCAGATCAGTTACAAGCCCATGCGCTTGAAGTTGGCTCCTTTCTTAAAAACGGAATTACTGCACTTCAAAATGAACATAAAGAAATTGGTGACGTAAGGGGAAGTGGGCTATTTTTAGGTGTAGAATTAATTCAAAAAGATGGCAGTCCAAATACACTACTGGCACAAACCATAAAAAATAAACTACGTAAGAAATTTATATTGGTAAGTACAGATGGCCCCTACGACAACGTGGTGAAAATAAAACCCCCTTTGTATTTCAATCTAGAAAATAGTACAGAACTTTTAAATCAGTTAAAAATAATTCTACAGAAGACAATAAAAATTGATAATTTTAAACAGAATTTTTAAATGATAACATGACAACTTCCCCCCTAACAGCTATTGGACTTGCCTTCTTCAGGATTTCAATGTCGGCTATGATGCTTACGCACGGACTTCCTAAACTTCAGAAACTAATTTCGGGTGATTTTGAGTTTGGTGACCCTATTGGTATTGGTGCAGCTCCTTCCCTATTTCTTACCGTTATTGGTGAGTTCATATGCCCAATACTGATAATTATTGGATACAAAACGCGTTTGGCAAGTATACCAACAGCGATAACCATGTTGGTAGCGGCTTTTATAGTCCACGCTGGAGATGCTTTTGGATCAAAGGAAAAAGCCTTGTTATACCTCGTTGGGTTCCTAGCAATTGCATTACTTGGTCCTGGAAAATATAGTATAGACAGGAAATAAAATTAAAAAATCTTTACTATAAGTTCTTTTAACAAATCTGCTTGATTCATATTAGTAGAACCTACACCCTTGCCTTTCAAATCCATTTCACGTAAATGGGATATGACTTGACTTACCTTACGCATAGGAAAATTTCTAGCTGCCGTTTGTATTTCGTCCACAAAGTAGGGGTTGATTCTCAGCGTAGTAGCAACGTTTTTTGGCGTATGATCTTTTAAACCATGGTATTGTAGTAGCTGCGTAAAAAACATATTCAGTAAGGTAATTGTAAGCACAAAAGGATTATCCTTAGGGTTCTGAGCAAAATACGTAACTATTTTGGTGGCTTTCAAGACATTGCGCTCTCCAATAGCTTTCTTTAGCTCAAAATTATTATAATCTTTACTAATACCTATATGTTCCTCTATATGCGATGGGCTAATCTCGATACCCTGAGGTAACATCAACTTTAGTTTGTTCAGTTCACTTACTATTCTCCCCAAATCGGTACCCAAATGTTCTGCTAAAAGCATTGCGGATTTCTGAGGAATAGAGAACCCTGCATTCTTTCCAGCCTTTTGAATCCATGCGGGTATTTTGTAGTCCCTCAAAACCGGACTTTCAAAAACTACCCCATCTTTCTTGATTGTTTTATACAAGGGTTTACGCTTATCTAGCTTCTTGTATTTATAACAGATAACCAAAACGGTGGTCACTTGAGGATTCTTGGCATAAGATACTAGGCTTTCTATAGTTCTGGAAAGGTGCTGGGCTTCCTTAACTATAACCACCTGTCTTTCGGCCATCATGGGATAGCGTTTGGCATTCCCTACAATATCATCAATCGTTACATCTTTCCCGTAGAGTACCATTTGGTTAAAGCCCTTCTCCTCTTCCGTCAATACTTTACTGGCAATATAATCAGAAATCTTATCTATATAATAAGGTTCCTCCCCATATAAAAAATAGATAGGTTTTAATATACCTTTACGTATCTCGTTTACAATTTGTAATGCCTCGTCCATTCAGAAAAAAATGATGAAATTTGCCTTATGCAACCGTTACAATTTCCCAGCTACAACTTCAGGCTCAAAAATAAACAAAATAAGCCCTTCATCTTTGACCTAGTGCGGAAAAAGTTCGTTTGGCTCACACCCGAAGAATGGGTGAGGCAACATGTCCTAAACTATCTTGTACTGGATAAAAAGTATCCGTTAAGCCACATCAACATAGAAAAACAGATTATAGTGAACGGTTTAAATAAAAGATACGACATTGTTATTTTTAACACCGATGGAAGTATTCATGTTTTGGTAGAGTGCAAAGCTCCTGAAGTGAAAATTACGCAAAGTACCTTTGATCAGATTGCTAGGTACAACTTTAAATTGGATGCTACTTTTTTAATGGTCACCAACGGATTACAGCATTTTTATTGCCAGATGCTGAAAAAAGAGGAAAAATATGAGTTTATACCGGAGATTCCTGAATTTAACCGTTAATTTGTCATCGTTTTGAAGCTAGCCATAGTCATACTCAACTGGAATGGAGAAGTGCTTTTAGAGCGTTTCTTGCCCTCGGTTATTGAATATTCTTCCAATGCTGAATTATATGTGGCAGATAATGCATCTACCGACAGCTCTATTTCATTTTTAAAAGCAAACTACCCTACTGTGAAAATCATTCAAAATAGCACTAATGGCGGCTTTGCACAAGGGTACAATGAGGCTCTAAAACATGTTGATGCAGATATTTTTTGTTTATTGAATTCCGATGTAGAAGTTACAGCGCATTGGTTAGACCCTATTATGAATACTTTTAAGAATTTGCCCGAGGCAAGTGTTTTACAACCTAAAATCTTGGATTTACTAAAACCGGACCATTTTGAATATGCTGGTGCGGCAGGAGGTTTTATTGATCAATTGGGATACCCTTTTTGTAGGGGTAGAATTTTTCAACACTTGGAGCAAGATACCGGTCAATACAACGACACCAGGGAAATATTTTGGGCCACGGGTGCTTGCATGTTCGTAAAACGAGAGGTATTTATGTCCTTAGGCGGTTTTGATTCCGACTATTTTGCCCACCAAGAAGAAGTAGATTTTTGTTGGAGAGCAAAAAATAAAGGACATAAGATATACTATGTTGGAGCTTCTAAGGTATATCACCTAGGCGGTTCAACATTGAGCAATATGAACCCTAAAAAAACATATCTAAACTTTAGAAACTCCCTCTTTTCTATAACAAAGAACCTACCCATAAGAAAAGCGGTTACAATCATTTTTATGAGGTTGCTCTTAGATGGTATCGCCGCGCTGCGATTTATTTTTCAATTCCGCTTTAAACACTGTATTGCTATTTTAAGAGCGCACCTTAGTTTTTATAGGCAATTTCCGAAAATGCTGAAGAAGCGGGAAAAAGCTAATTTTATACTAAAATACTATACAACAACATCCATAGTGTGGTCTTACTTCGTGCATGGTGTAAAGCAATTTAACATTTTAGTAAAAGATTAACTAGTCTTACGATTTAACATATTACAAATTATATAAATTTGTATTGTTTTAAGGCGAAAATTTGGTGAATAACAAACAATTAATATAGATAACAATTATGAAAAAAATCATTTTAGGATGTCTTGGTGTAACGCTTTTATTATCTTCTTGTGTATCGCAGAAAAAATTTGCGGACCTTGAGGCAAAACAGCAGGAAACACAGGATTTATTAAATTCTGCAACAGTTAAACTAAACGGCTGTTTAGAGGATAAAGGAACAGCTACAGCAAGATTACAGACTTTAGAAGACCAAAACTCGTTCTTGAAAGCAAACAATCAGGAATTAATTAACAACATGGGCAACCTTACGACCTTAACTACAAAAGGTGCTGAAAACTTAGAAAAATCTTTAGAGAGCCTTCAAGAAAAGGATTTAACGATTCGTAAGTTAAACAACGCTATCACCCGTAGAGATTCTGTTAACCTTTCTTTGGTACAGAGTCTAAAAGGTGTACTAGGGAACTTGGATGACGAGGATATCGAAATCAGCGTAGAAAAAGGAGTTGTTTTCGTTTCTATTTCTGATAAATTATTGTTTAGCAGCGGAAGTTACAACATTACCAAAAAGGCTAAAGAAGTACTAGGTAAAGTAGCTAAGGTTGTAAACAATAAGCCAGATTTTGAATTTATGGTAGAAGGTCATACAGATGATGTTCCTTTCAGAAAAAATGGTGCATTATTGGATAACTGGGATTTGAGCGTTAAACGTGCAACATCTGTAGTACGAATTTTACAAAACGATTTTAATGTAGATCCTAAGCGTATGACGGCAGCGGGTAGAGCGGAATTTATTCCTTTGTCTGCTACAGAAAAATCTAGAAATAGAAGAACACGTATTGTAGTGCTTCCAAAAATAGATCAGTTCTACAGTATGATTGAAGAAGGAATGAAAGATCCTGAAATCAATAACTAGTATCTAGTCTCAGTAGACGCCAGTATATAATAAAAAAGAGTGCTTGAATTATCAAGTACTCTTTTTTTATGCTCCTATATGAGTATACTAAACTTTAAATTTATAATTTACATACCGTTGTTTGCATAACCGATACATCGGTTTAATAGCGAAGACTAATCCAATCTATACTCAAATAAAAACTATTGTCTACTAGCTATATAATATCCAAATTACCCTTTCCTTCTCTGATAACCTCAGGATAAGCTCCAGACAAATCAATAATTGTAGACCCTACATTGTCACCATAGCCACCATCTATAACAACATCAACCAAATTTTTCCATTTCTCAAATATAAGTTCAGGATCGGTCGTGTATTCCAAGACATCATCGTCATCTCGGATAGAAGTTGATACGATAGGGTTTCCTAAAGCGGTTACGAGTGCTCTAGCAATGGAATTATCCGGCACACGGATACCAACAGTTTTTTTATTCTTAAAATCTTTGGGTAAATTATTATTACCGGGCAGAATAAAGGTATAAGGTCCAGGTAAAGCCCTTTTTAAAATTTTAAACGTCGCCGTGTCTATTTGACGGACATAATCGGAAAGATTGCTCAGGTCAGGACAAATAAAGGACCAATTGGCCTTAGCCAATTTAATTCCTTTTATACGTGCAATTTTCTCCAAGGCTTTTGTATTGGTTATATCACAGCCCAGTCCGTAAACGGTATCGGTCGGATAAATAATAAGCCCCCCTTTGCGCAATACTTGCACTACCTTATCTATTTCTTTAGGGTTGGGGTTCTCCTCGTATATTTTAATAAATTCCGCCAAGTTCTATATTTTTCGTATCCAAGATAGTGAAAACAAATGTTTAACTTAATCCTATAAAAGAAGAAATTTTCTGAATTGTAACTAAAAACTTGTATCGCAAAGACTAAACTCCTTAGCTTATTTGGTATTAGACATCAGGCCTTACTAACTAGGAAACCACCTCCAACTTCGCAAAACGCAACAATAATTTCTTTATATCCCCTTGGTCAAATTTAATTTCTGCTTTTCGATCGTTGCCCATGCCTTCTATTTTTAAGACCTC
>JBLHNI010000130.1:0-8895 GCA_047650615.1 Maribacter sp. | reverse complement strand
GGTTTCGTACACCGGAATTGATTTTGCGGAGGATAATAATTTTTCTCTAATCATAGCATTGGATTGCGGGGTAAAGGCGATTGATAAGGTCGCCTATGCGAATGAAAAAGGGATTGATTTTATCATTTGTGACCACCACAGACCGGGGGATAAACTTCCGGATGCCGTTGCTGTTTTAGACCCAAAAAGGGCAGATTGCGAGTATCCGTACGATGAATTATGTGGGTGTGGCGTGGGGTTTAAATTGATACAGGCTTTGGGCTCTCGAAAAGGGGAGACCATCAACGACCAAATACAATATCTTGATTTAGTGGCAACTGCAATTGGGGCTGATATTGTTCCGATAACTGGAGAGAATCGAATATTAGCTTTTTATGGCTTACAGGTTATCAATGAAGCGCCAAGAATAGGATTTAAAGCGATTATAGACCAAGTAAATAAAGCATCCCTGACCATTACTGATGTAGTGTTCATAATAGCTCCTCGAATTAATGCTGCGGGACGGATGAAACACGGTCAGCATGCAGTAAACTTGCTTACGGAAACCGACATGCAACAGGCTACAAAATTTGCTGCTGAAATAGAAAAGTTTAATACGGACCGTAGGGGATTAGACCAGGAAATTACTCAGGAGGCTTTGGTTCAGATTCAGGAAAACCGTGAAGAAGAAGGTTTCACAACAGTGGTATATAAAGATACATGGCACAAGGGTGTTATTGGTATTGTAGCTTCCAGATTAACCGAAACGTATTACAGACCAACGTTAGTTTTTACAAAAAGTGGGGATAAGTTGGCTGCATCAGCTAGGTCGGTAAAAGGGTTTGATGTGTACAATGCTTTGGAAGGCTGTTCTGATTATATAGAACAATTTGGGGGCCATAAATATGCAGCGGGACTCACTTTATTGGAAAGTCAGTACAACAACTTTAAACATCAGTTTGAAAAGGTAGTCAAGGAATCTATAGACCCACAGTTGCTGGTGCCGGAAATTAGCATAGATGCTATTATAGAATTAAAGGATATTAATCCAAAGCTGATGCGTATCCTACGCCAGTTTGCTCCTTTTGGACCCGGAAATATGAGTCCAACATTTATGTCTGAAAATCTAGTAGAAACAGGCTATGCTAAAGGCGTTGGCCAAGATGCAGCACATTTAAAATTTGCGGTCACACAAAATGACAGCTATAAAATTGGGGGGATAGGCTTTAATCTAGGGGATAAATTACCCTTGGTAACGAGTAGAAAACCGTTTAACGCCGTATTTTCTATTGATGAGAACGAATGGAAAGGGAACGTGAGCCTTCAATTGAAATTAAAGGACATAAAATGAAGATAGAGCATTTGGCTATTTGGGTATCCGATTTGGAGTTGATGCGTGGTTTTTATGCCGATTATTTTGATGCAACTTCAGTGCAAAAATATGATAATGATTCAAAGAAATTTTCATCCTACTTCCTATCTTTTGATGATGGCCCCAGATTAGAATTGATGCAAAAACCAGAGATTCATGCCATTGAAAACAGGTCAAAAGAATATTTAGGGATTAGTCATTTTGCGGTGTCTGTAGCATCAAAAGAAAACGTAAATACGCTGACCGAAAAGCTGAGAAATAACAGATTTATGGTTGTCGGAAACGCTAGAATTCCTGGTGATGGCTATTACGAAAGTGTTGCTATAGATCCGGAAGAAAATAGAATAGAAATTACCATATAGTACATGAGCAAGGCAATAGACCCTTACGCAGCATTACGCTTTAAGGAATTCAATATATTTTTAGGGGTGCGGTTTGCCATGGTCTTTGCCTGGTCCATGCAGTTCATTGTCATAGAATGGCAGGTGTATACGATGACCAAAGACCCGCTATCCTTAGGGATTATAGGTTTAATGGAAGTAATTCCTGCTGTAGGGATGGCATTATTTGCTGGCCATATTGTAGATCAAAAGGAAAAACGCACGCTGTTGATTAAATGTATCCTTGGGTTTTCAGTCATTAGTCTAGGCTTGTTTTTATTGAGCTGGCCCGGATTGGAAAACGATTGGGACACCAGAAGTATATTGTATGGGATTTATGGTTTGGTCTTCTTGGGCGGATTGGTCCGCGCCTTCTTGGGCCCAACGATATTTTCTTTAGTAGCGCTCCTCGTTCCTAAAAAAATCTATCCTAACGCAGCTACATGGAGTAGTTCTACATGGCAAATGGCCTCAGTACTAGGTCCAGCCCTAGCAGGATTTTCTATTAGCTTTATTGGGGTGCATTGGTCTATGTGTGTTATTGTCGGGTTTTCGGTAATGGCTTTATTGTTGTTGTTTCAAATCGACAAAAAACCCATTCTAAATCCCAAAATTGGGGAGCCCGTTTTTGAAAGCTTAAAGGAAGGTCTAAATTTTGTATTCAAAACAAAGGCGGTTTTTGGAGCGTTGACTTTGGATATGATTGCCGTACTTTTTGGGGGAGCAGTAGCTTTATTACCCATTTTTGCACAAGATATTCTTCAAGTAGGTTCAGAGGGCTTTGGTGTTTTACGTGCAGCTCCTGCTGTTGGAGCAGCCATTACTATGTTGGGTGCTACACGCTTTCCACTTCATAAAAACGCGGGCAAAAAGTTGCTTTGGGCAGTAGCTGGTTTTGGGGTATGTATGATTGTGTTCGGACTCTCTACTTATTTTTGGCTGTCTGTCATCGCTTTGTTTTTGAGTGGTGCTGTGGATGGCGTTTCCATGATTATTCGTCAAACCATCCTCCAGTTAAAAACGCCGGACAACATGCGGGGCAGGGTAGCCTCTGTAAATTCGATGTTCGTGGGGTCTTCCAATGAACTAGGTGCCTTTGAAAGTGGTGTGACAGCAAAACTTATGGGAACCGTGACAGCAGTCGTATTCGGGGGAACCATGACTTTGTTAACCGTAGGTATTACTGCATTTGTATCGCCTACATTTAGGAAATTGGATCTCACAAAAGATGTGGAAGATCATGAGGTAGAGAACTAGTTAATCGCTTGCCTTAGTTTACCAAGTGCTCAAACTTAGGATAAGTCTCACAGAATATATTTACGGTTTTGAAGGGGAATAATAGGTTTTAAACGCATTCAGTCCTGATAGTTGAGTCAGAGTTGTTATTGTTATACGCTAATCTATTTATATAAATAAGTAAGACTATGATTTTGGTTAATCTATTTTGGCTTTGCTGCAACTTAAGAACTTCTGGTGAATCAGTAAATTTTAAAGCGCATTCCAAGAGGGTTTCAAACAACCTTAATCATAAAAATCCGTATCTTAGTCTTTCCTTTGAGAAATTAAGAATCATGATTAAAATTCAGTAAAAAATGCGAAAAGTACTCACGTTAATAGCACTAGGAACCTTAATGGTTAGCTGTGGAGAAAAGAAAGAAGAAAAAAAGGATGGTTTTGAAATGAACCGTGCCAAAAAAGAAGTAAAAAAGGAAGCAGCCTCAGCGGGAGTTCCGGTCGATATGGACAACAAGGGAGTAGGCCCCTTTACATCTGTAAGTTTCGATAACGAAATTAATACGGAAATGTCAAGTGCAGGCCAAGCGAAATTTCAAGCTATTTGTACGGCATGTCACATGGCGGAACAACGCATGATAGGCCCAGCCCTTAAGGGTGTGTATGATCGCAGAAGTCCGGAATGGGTAATGAACATGATTATAAATCCTGATGGAATGCTGAAGGAGGATCCAATCGCAAAAGCCCTCCTTAAAGAATACAATAATGCAATCATGCTCAACCAAAACCTCAGTGAGGAAGAAACAAGAAATGTTGCTGAGTATCTACGAACGCTATAAGCACATAAAATAGATTTACAAGAACCCTTTCAACCAGTTTGAAGGGGTTCTTGTTTTAGCAGGTAGCCGCACTGAATAAATTTTCATTCCCCAACATATGTTAAACATAAGAACATAGACACTATCATTCCATCCTACATATTTTTTGCTTGGACTTCCGTGTTACATCGAAGTAAATCTATCTTTTCCTTTACCTGTTAGTTTTCAAATGAAGACCAGACTAAATGATAAATTAAAAAAAATGCAACAAGAACCTATAACGATAGCTGTAGTATCCGATGTGGCCTGCCCTTGGTGCTATATTGGAAAACGAAGATTAGAAGCCGCTTTGGCGCAATGGAAGGGCGCGCCTGTTGAAGTTACATGGCATCCGTTTCAATTAGATCCCACTATTCCCGTTTCAGGGTATGACCGCGATACATATCTTACTTCTAAATTTGGCGATTTAGAGCAAACCAAGACTATGACCGACCGTATTGCACAGGCTGGCGCAGAATTGGATATCGATTTTAATTTTGGCGAACAATGGTTAGCGGTAAATACCTTGCCTTTGCACCAATTGTTGCATGTAGCAGGGGAAGAAGGGTTTAAGGAGCAATTAAAAGAACGTTTCTTATTTGCTTATTTTACGGAAAACGTACACTTGAATAATGTGGAAATTTTAACTACTATAATGACCGAATTTGGTTGGGATTCCGAAAAAACACAAGGTATTATTGGGGATGATAATATCGCTTATACAGTAAAGCAAGAAATCGCTCACTACCAAAAACTAGGTGTTTCGGGCGTACCTTTTTTTATTATCAATAATAAACACGGTATTAGTGGAGCGCAGTCTAGTTCTGTTTTTCTAGAAGCATTCCAGCAAGTTGCTCCGGTGCGTGTTTTTGAAAAGGGAGAAAACTGTGGTATTGAGGGAGAGGATTGTTAGTAAAGTCCGTTCCTGAACTTTACTTCTAGACTCCAATCTTTTATTTATTATCTGGGTTCGGGACATTAAGAAATACGTTGAACCATTGGAGCTTTAAGACATGTGTCCTTTATTCAAACTTTAAATAACTATCAGGGGCAGGTTACTTTAGGCCAAGTCATTCTTCTATTTGCTTACCAGCAATTAAAACTTTAAAGAAATCAGCCACCATCGAAGTTCCAGTCTTTCCGCCATCATCAATATTTGATACTATTATAACCGTGTACTTATCCCGCATAAAATACATAAGTTCATTATGAATCCCATACCATCCCCCACTATGGCCTTGTATGGTTTGAGTATACCTTAGGTCGATATCGATTCCATAACCTATACTTGTATTATAACCCTTTACTTTTGGTTCAAACATTAGTTTTGTTGTCTCTTTTTTCAAGAGCTTTCCATTTCGTAACGCTTTTGAAAATTTGAACAAATCCTCTACAGTCGAATAATGGAACCCTGCTGGAGAAGCCTTTGAAAGGTAATAATCGTTTTTTTTAAGAATCTTACTTTTCCCAAAAAAAGTAGTGTATCCACTAGCTCTATTTTGGACCACGGAATCAATTTCCAACTCCGTTGTATTGATCATTCCCGACGGGATGAAAATATTATTTCTTACATAGTCGTAATAGTTTTGCCTACTCATTTTTTCGATAATTAGGCCTAAAATTACAAAACCAGATGCACTATAATCATATTTGGTTCCGGGTCTTGATAACAACGTATCGTTTGCGAATAGGGGTGTGAAATCTGAAATGTTTCGATATTTTAGTTTATCCGATTGTAAAAATTCACCAACATAAAAATTATTGTTTCCAGATGTATGTGTTAAAAGCTGATGTATTGTTACTGAATCCCTTACCAATTTATTGGGATAGTCGGGCAAATATTCTCCAATAGGTAGTTTCAGTTCTACTTTCCCTCTATCATAAAGTTGCAATGCAGCAACAGCTGTTATCATTTTTGTAATCGAAGCAAGATTGAATTTAGTATCTACCGTATTTTTAATACCGTATTCTATGCTTGAAAGTCCAAATGCTCGTTTCTCAATTATTTTGTCATTATGAGCGACTAGGATGGTACCAGAAAAATCTTCTGCTTTTAAATCATTTAAAAATGTATTGATATCTATTTCCTTGGATTGCCCAAAAGAGAAAAGTCCAAGGAACAGCAGAACCGTAAAAAGAGAAATCTTTGGTTTACCTTTCATAGGTTGGAATTAGTGTATTTCTTCAATATTTTTTACTAAAGGGAAAGAATCATAGTAATGGGGCAATAGTTTTTTGATTGCAAGTATTGCTATTATCATCCTCTGATTAAATAGTATTTCAATCCGTTTCAAAGGTTTCCAGACTTAGTTGTTCCCCATCAAAAACAGCATAGGTATAGTAATTTATCCAGTCACCCAGATTCGTGTATCTAGATGTTTCGGAAAGTTTTATTTCCAACGGAAGATGTCTATGACCAAAAATAAAATGATTGTAGTGCTGGGTATTTAGTTTCCTTTTGCAATACTGTACCAGCCATTCGTTATCCTCACCTAAAAATTTTGCATCTTCATCACCTGAAATAAGTTTATTCTTAACGGACAGGTACTGTGCCAGCCGAACACCAATATCTGGATGTAACCAACGGAACAGCCATTTACAAAACGGATTGGTAAACACTTTTTTCATGCGTTTGTAGCCTTTGTCCTCCGGTCCAAGACCATCGCCATGTCCAATAAAAAAAGAGGTGCCGTTTATCGTATATTGTTGTGGCTGGTGAAATACGGGAATATTGAGTTCTTCTTCAAAATAACCGTTCATCCATAAATCGTGGTTGCCTACAAAAAAATAAATGGGTATTCCGGCATCTGAAAGTTCGGCTAGTTTGCCTAAGGTTCTTGTAAACCCTTTGGGAACTACGGTCTTATAATCCATCCAAAAATCAAATAGATCTCCAAGCAAGAAAATCGCACCTGCATCTTTTTTGATTTCATCCAACCAAGCAACAAACTTTTTCTCGCGAGGAAAACTTTGCTCCATCGTAGGTGCACCCAAGTGGTTATCACTGGAGAAATATACTTTTTTCCCTTTTGGTAGCGTAATGGTTGTCATGATTCGTAAAGATAATAATTCCCATCTTGGTGATTAGAACGCTTAGTTATCGCTGGCGTACCACTCGGCAAATGAGGTTTCCGTTTCCTGAAGCCTTAAAGAATGTAATTTGATGCTCTTTGGTAATCTAGCGATGATTTTCGCTGAAAAATCAATCACCATGTTTTCGCTTGTAGGCTGGTAATCGGCTAGGATTACGCTGTGGCCGCGATCAGTAAGTTCTTTTGCCAATTCTATATGAGGCGTGTTTTTATTGAATACGGTAGAGTGATCAAACTTATCTACAATTTCTTCCTTCACAATTTTTTTCAAATCGGTAAAATCTATGACCATTCCCAATTTTACATGGGAAGTATCGGTGATAGGTTGCCCAATTACCGTTACAGAAAGTTTGTAGCTATGTCCGTGTACATTACGGCATTTTCCATCATATCCATACAGGGCGTGACCGGTTTCAAAATTAAACTGTTTGGTAATTCGAATATTGCTCATAATCAACTGTTGAGCCGCAAAGGTAGGGATTCTTTAAAACGAAATTCATTATTTACCTGTGTTGATGTCCTGTTTTATTCGGTGGGTGTTACCGGTTGAGACCAAGCCATTTCATATCGTATATTTTCTATAGGGTTTTCTTGCAACTTAGATGATGTAATCTTACATCGGGCAAACAGCAAATCTTCCGTAACTGGAAACTCAGCCATAGATTCATTAACGACACTCAACGTTTCGGTCTGTGATTGGCCTTTTTTGCAACCAATAAAGCTTATTTCATAGGTGACACCAGGCTCTGGTTTAATCTTAACCGAAATTGTATTGTCATGGTAGGTTAAGGTTTTAAGTTCGACACCTGTACTGGAGTAAAAATTTCCTGATTCTAATGAATTAATTAAACTTACAGCAGAGAGTGTATCTGCTTGTACCATTACCCAACCTCTTCCTGCATTACTCCACGATTTTCCTTTATTGTGATAATGGTGCGAATCGTCTGTTGCAAGTCCATACATCAAAGGTTTGTCTTTGTTCAAATAGGATATATTGATAAGGTCCCACATTTCTTCAGTAGAGATACGTGTGGAGTCACCCATATTATGAACAGCGGGATGCCCATTGTATACCTCAAAAAAACGTTCCCCCTTTAATGAAATCATATCATCAAGGGTAATACTGTAATGAAAGTTAGGGTGATTGATATGCGGTATCATAGGAACACCGGTTTCCTTACGTTGTTTAAGCACTTGGTCTATATTGTTTTGCATCACCTCTGCAACGCTCGCACCACCCATTGGGTCTATTTTATTTTGAATGTTCGTGGCATTCATATGAATGTGCTTGTCTTCGAATTTATCGGTAATTTCTTCTGATTTAATTACCAGGAATTCCCCTTGCTTTTCTAGTTTGTCTCGGTATTCTTCATAGGTTTTTAACTTTACCACAGTTCGTCCTGAGTCTATTTTATGTTCTACCCAATCTGGGCCATAGGCCCTAAGATAGTTTTTAAAAGAATTTTTATAAATTGAATCCTCACGAATAGTCACCCATTTTTCGCCGTCTGCAATGGTGTTATGGTCGGATAAGGACATAAACGCATAATCGCGGGATTTATACCAATCTAGAATTACTTCCGGGAATTCATCCCCGTCACTCCAATAGGAATGCGTATGCAGGTTTCCTTTATACCAATTTTGGGCGGTCTCCGTTTGTGTTTCCGGCTTGGTCTCACCACAACTTATGGCTGTTGTCAATAGTAGTAAACCAAGGGCGTTTTTTATTTTAAGGGTTTTCATGGGTTCGATTAAATAGAATTCACCCCTAAAGATAGGACTTTTAAACAGTGTTTTGTTGGGTAAAACGACTATTACAGTAACCGCAATAGTGTAATACTAGCGCACCGGATTAGCGCACGGGAAATTAGTATTCTACCTGTTGGTGAATATACCATTCTCTGGCACGGTTCGATACTTTTGCCGACTTATAAAAAGCAAGTATGCTCCTTCTATAATAAAAAGTGGACTCGCAATCCTAA
>JBLHNI010000129.1:0-8959 GCA_047650615.1 Maribacter sp. | reverse complement strand
AATAGCTCCAATATGAGTTTGGTATCGCTCAAGAAATTAATGATTTTACGAAAGATCCGACAATATTAGATAAGATCCAAATTTTATAGCTTAATTCTTGGCACTAACTAGTTACGTTTTTTCTAATGTAGACTATCTTTATACACCAAAGGCACAACTATTAAGGGTGACCTTGATGCCTCTCTACATAAATTTCTATATAAGGTGTATTGCTTTTCATTAAAAAGTGCCAACAGCCTTTTATCTATCATAGTTTGAACCAAGGCCATACTATCCATAATAATGTTATAATCTGTTGCTAATTTAGATAGTTCCGAGACCTTACTTTGAGGGTTTCTCTTTTGGATGTTCTCTAATTTATTATCTAAAATACCTTGTCTATACTTTACCTCTTCGCTATAACTTGTCAATTTATCTATCTGTGAAGTATTTAACTGAAAAACACTAACTAGCGCAGAGTCCGCAGTAACGCCTACACCCAAAATACAATCTGCTTGTGCGAAGCTTTTAGAACTCAGAATAAAAAAAAGAACCGTTATGAGAAAAGTAGTCGAATATCTAGGCATAAAACAGGAAACTTTATAAGGCCGCGAAATTACAATATTTAAGGCTATTTTTGATTAAAACACGATTTCATGCAACATATCATCGATAGATTCCTAAGCTATGTGACCATTGACACGCAAAGCGACCCAACATCCAACACAACCCCTAGCACCTTAAAGCAATGGAATTTAGCAAATAAATTAGTTGATGAACTAAAACAAATAGGCATGAAAGAGGTAAGTATTGACGAGAACGCCTACATTATGGCAACCCTGCCTAGCAACGTAGCGCATGCCGTACCCACTATCGGGTTTATTTCTCATTTTGATACGACTCCGGACTTTTCAGGCACCAATGTAAACCCACAAATCATAGCTAATTATGATGGTAATGACATTATATTGAATGCCAAGGAAAACATTGTGCTATCTCCTGATTATTTTGAGGACTTATTACAATATAAAGGACAAACTATAATTACCACCGATGGCACTACCCTGTTAGGAGCAGATGACAAAGCCGGTATTACAGAAATAATTACGGCCATGGAATATTTGATACAGCATCCTGAAATTAAACACGGAAAAATAAGGGTGGGTTTTACCCCCGATGAAGAAATTGGTCGTGGCGCACATAAATTTGATGTAACAAGTTTTGCAGCGGAATGGGCCTATACCATGGACGGTAGTCAGATTGGGGAATTGGAGTATGAGAATTTTAACGCCGCAGGTGCTAAGATTACGATTTTGGGAAAAAGTGTGCATCCAGGATATGCAAAAGGAAAACTAGTGAATTCCTTAGCTATAGGAAATGAATTCATTTCTATGCTCCCCAAAAACGAAACACCTGAAACAACAATGGACCGAGAAGGTTTTTTTCACGTATACCGGATGGATGGAGGAATAGAAAAAACGGAGCTGGAACTGATTGTAAGAGATCACGATACCCAAAAATTTGAACAGCGAAAGGCTCTTTTACTTAAAATTACCGATACGTTAAAAGCAAAACATGGAGATTGTATCCAATTAGTAATCAATGACCAATACTACAACATGAAAGAAAAGATTACTCCTGTAATGCATATTGTAGAAGTAGCCAAAGAAGCTATGGAACAGCTAGGGATAGTTCCGAACATAAAACCCATTAGAGGGGGAACGGACGGTTCCCAACTGAGTTTTATGGGGCTCCCTTGCCCAAATATATTTGCAGGCGGACATAATTTTCATGGAAAATATGAATACGTACCAGTAGAAAGTATGCAAAAAGCAACCGAGGTTATCGTTAAAATTTGTGAGCTTACAGCAACTAAATAGTATTGGAAAAGAAAAAATGCATTAAAAAACAGAGGTTATCAAAAAGATTTTATAAGGTTTTAGAAATAATAACGAAGTACTAAATGAACATAGCCTTGACTCCTATCAAATTAGTCAGACCAAAATCGGATTTGTTGTAAAAGTATATCATGACAGCGAAATGGACGAAACCTTCTCCTTTAATTCGGAAAAAGAAGCGTAGGATTTTATAAAGAAACTGACTTAAATCTTTGTGCATCATAATTCAAGGCATGTCTAACCTGATATACATATGAATAAATCAGAAGTAGCAGCAGCGTAGTATTAAAAAACACATCCATTTAAGGATGCTATAATCATATTGAGACAACTTGTTCTAACAACACAACTTGAAGAAACTTTCAAATGAAGTTTTCCAACCTATACCTTGGGCAACAAAAATGTCCTCGCTATTTGTAGATTCAATCATCATTTTGGTATTTGGTTCTTTAATGGCCTTCTTTTATAAAGATGAATTTGGTGTTTTAGAAAATGTCCAAGAAGGAAAAATAACAGCCATGCGGCATTGGAAATTTAAATCCGAAGAAGCTATCGAAGCTAAGAATGTGCTATTGTAGATTAATGGGACTATCGAACTTCTAAAACGTGGCGTAACGTGCACTCAAAATCCAAAAGCAAAGGTCAAGACCAAACTTTGTATATCCTCCCTTTTAAAATAAGAACTAGAATCAGATTCTAGTCTAAACAAGGCTTTTTATAATATTACTCTCTGCAAAAAAAGGGAATATGCAGATTATATAACCGCAGCAAAACAGGAAAAAACCAAACAAGCACGACTACAACAAATTACTCCACTAATACTAAAAAACAAAGGCTTAAATGATTTATATCGTTGATATAAAGGGGGTTTCCAATACTATAACATAGGAAGTTTCCAGTCGTTATGATAATTGGCCTTGATTAATTTATTGGCTGCTTCGCTCTTAAACAGCCCCGTAGTTTCATCCCAGTAAATCCGATCACCTGTTTTAAAGGCTACGTTCCCCATATGGGAAACTAGCGCTGCATCGTATCCAACCTTTATAGGAGCGTTTAGCGCAGAAGCATTCCTGTTCTTTACCGAATCTATAAAATTAGCAGTGTGAAGGTCCAAGCCACTTTGGGTGCCTTTATCAAAGGAAACAGCTTCCATTTTTGGTGTGCCTTCCTTGTCCCAACCTTGAAATTCTTTTTCTGGTATAATTTCCCAACCTTGCCTGTCCAAGACCAAAGTGCCATTGTTTCCAATAAACGCTATACCGTGATTACGACCATAATTGCCCCCGTCTATACCGGTGGCGTGTTCCCATAGTATAGAAAAGTCATCATATTCATACACAGTCTGCAAGGTGTCCGGTGTTTCAGAAGCATCATCGGGATAGGCAAATTTTCCCCCCAAGGCCATTACCGATTTAGGAGTGCCCGCTTTCATACCATAAAGCGCGTAATCTATAAGATGCACACCCCAGTCAGTCATTAAACCGCCAGCATAGTCCCAAAACCATCTGAAATTAAAATGAAATCTATTGGCGTTAAAATCGCGTTTTGGGGCAGGGCCAAGCCACATATCATAATCTACACCTTTTGGTACCCCACTATCAGCCACTATAGGTACAGGTTTCATCCATCCTTGGTATGCCCAAGCTTTTGCTAATCTTATTTCCCCTAATTGACCGGAATGCACGAAATTAATGGCATCAACAAAGTGAGGCTGACTTCTTTGCCATTGACCAATTTGCACCATACGGTCACTAGATTGCACATAGTCTAGCATAATATTCGCCTCTTGGATAGAATTCGCAATAGGTTTCTCACAATACACATCTTTGCCGGCTTGGAGCGCATCTGTCAATTGCAGACAATGCCAATGATCTGGAGTACCAATAACCACCACATCAATATCTTTATTTTCTAAAAGACGTCGATAGTCCTTATACCATTTGGGTTTTTTGATACCTGCCTTTTCTAAATCTATAGTTCTAGCCTGTAATACATTCTCATCTACGTCGCATAATGCAATGACATTGGTGTCGCCCATCTTTAACATGGAAACTAGGTCTGAGAACCCCATACCTTTGCATCCGATGAGACCTATATTTATGGTATCGTTAGGGCCTACTTTTCTTCTTATTGCTGCCAAGAGTTCCATCGGAAATAAAAATGATGCTCCTGTTACGGCTAGTCCTGCCGTTCCCTTTCTTAAAAACTCCCTTCTATCCAAAGCCATAATCAATAGTTTTATGCCTTCAAGATACAAGTTTTTACCAATAAAAAAGCACCAATATTGCTATTGGCGCTTATAATTGAATTGTGCTATGTATTATTTCTTCTCGAGCGCTGGAACTGATAATTTCTTACTCATCTCCATAGAAATAGCAGACCTATCAAACTTTAATTTACCCGCCATGGTCTCTAAAACACATGAAAGGTCTTTATCGTTTATATCTACTACTTTTCCGTGCAGTCCACTTTTCGTGATGACGCGATCACCACGTTTTAATTCTGCCGAAAACTTCTTCTCGTCTTTTTGTCGCTTCATTTGTGGTCGTATCATAAAAAAATACGCTACCACAAAAATTAATATCATCGGAAGAAACTGTCCTATGTCGCCCATTATTGGTGTCTATTTTAATTTTAAATTATTTTACCGGTCCTAATGGAGCAGCACCTTTTGGGTTTACAAAGGCTTTTATTCTCAAAATCTCAGAACCTTTCTCCGTATTTGCAGTAACCGTAATCGTTTTTGTAATTTGATTCTGACCAGCGCCGTTAAACTTTACTAATAATTCGCTGGACTCTCCTGGAGCGATTGCTCCTTTTGGTGGGTTAGGCACAGTACAACCGCAGCTGCTTTTAGCATCCGTAATTATTAACGGTGCATTCCCTGTGTTCGTAAATTTAAAAGCAGTTTCTTGGGCAGCTCCTTGCTCAATAGCACCAAAATCGTGTTCTGCCTTATCGAAGGACATTACTGGAACAGCTTTGGCTGCCTCATCTCTAACTGCGGCCTGAACCACGTTATCCGTTTTAATTTTTTCAGAAGCATTTTCCTTACAGGAAGTAAATGCCAACAACGATACCATACTTATGGCTAAGACTATTTTTCTCATGATTTAAACTATTTGTTATTATATTAAACGTAAAATTATAAAATTATTTTATAACAAACCTCTACCCATTTTGTTAAGCTTTCCTTCGGCCTTATATTCCTTAGTTAATTTATCTAAAATACCATTGATAAAAATACTACTCTTGGGCGTGGAATACTCTTTTGCGATTTCTAGATACTCGTTTATGGTAACGCGTTCGGGAATAGATGCAAAGTGAAGCAACTCACAAATTGCCATCTTCAACAAAATACTATCAATATCTGCAATACGGTCTTTGTCCCAATTAGGAGTCTTGCCCTCTATCTCTTTTTCCAAGTCAGAATTCTTTAACAAGGTTTTAGTTAATAGGTCGTTTGCAAAAACCATATCTTCCTGGTCCTTTAAAAGCTTTGGAAGGAAAAAGGATTCGTTATGTTCCTCCTTTGCTTTCTTGAACTGTTTTAAGATAAAGGTATTAACAATAGGGATATCATCTATCCAAGTCAGCTTATCGTCCTCAAAATATTCATAAATCTTTTCGTTGGGCGCTATTATTTCCTTGAATAAACCCAACACCAACTCCTTATCTTTAGCGAAACTAGTCTGTGGTTGCTTCATATAATCGTCATAAATATCACTCTCGATTATCTCCTTATAAATTAGTTTTACATACTCTTCGTTTAAATACCAATTATCCAATTTTCTGTTGGACAACGCTTCTTTTAGAAGTTGATTGTTTTTTAATTGCAGTAAAAGGCCATTGTTAACAAACCTCGCTTTGTCCACATGGCCATTTTCAGCATCGGCTATGTATTTTTTTGAAGAGAGGGCAAGTTGCTCGGATGCTTTTTGCTGTATTTCTAAGAACAGACTTAGCCATACAAGGTATAAAGTGTAGGTATTCTCTATACTTACTTTTAAAAACTTTTCCTGTTTTTGCAAGGAATCATCCTTGGATTGAATCAGCGCGTAGATGCATTGCATTACCTTTACCCTGATATGCCTTCTTGTAAGCATTTGAAAGAACTTTTTAAGGTTTAAACTTGAAGCGGCAAAAGTACGCATCTATTTAAAGTACCGCAAAAGCAATCGTATTTATTCTTAGGTATTTTATAACAATAAAATCTAGGTCAAAAACCTATCTTTGAAAAATATAAAATTTACAATCCCCATTTAATTTTTCCGATGAAGGAACTGAAGCACCTCAACAAATACTTCAAAAAATACTGGCTTAAACTGTTAATCGGGATTGTGATTACCATTTTCGCAAGGCTTTTCCAGTTGGTTATGCCATCTTATGTAAATAAGACAATTACTGTAGTAGAGTCATACATTAATGCCGATATCTTAAAGGAAACTGCAAAAGAACAGTTGACACTATTTATATTAATTATTGTAGGTGCAGCATTACTCTCGGGCTTTTTCACTTTTCTAATGCGGCAGACCGTCATTAATATTTCCCGCTATATAGAATACGACCTTAAAAATGAGATTTTTGAGCACTATCAAATCTTAAGCCTTAATTTCTACAAAAAGAATAGAACTGGAGATTTAATGAATCGAATAAGCGAGGATGTAAATCAGGTACGTTTATACGCAGGACCAGCCATAATGTATGGCATACAGACCTTAACACTTTTTGTCTGTCTTATACCTTTAATGTTTATTAAAGCACCTACCCTAGCAGCTTATACTTTATTGCCGCTACCTATTCTATCCGTGCTTATTTACAACATCAGTAAAATCATACATAAACGGAGTACCGTAGTGCAAGAATACCTTTCTACGTTATCTACATTCACTCAGGAAGTATTCTCTGGGGTTTCGGTAATTAAAGCTTATGCACTAGAACCTCAAACCAACAGAGACTTAACTCAATTAGCTATCGAAGGCAAAGATAAGAGCATGAGCTTGGCGAGAGTGAATGCTTGGTTTTTTCCTTTAATGGTATTGCTTATCGGTGTTAGTAACATATTAGTTATCTATATAGGAGGCATGCAATACATCAACGGGGAAATAGGTATTGGTCTTATTGCTGAATTTATCCTTTATGTAAATATGCTAACCTGGCCCGTAGCTATTGTAGGTTGGCTAACATCTATTGTTCAGCGAGCAGAGGCGAGTCAAAAAAGAATTAATGAATTCCTGAACGAAAAGCCAGAAATAGAAAACAGCGTGTCCCAATCACATAAAATCGAAGGAAAAATAGAATTCAAAGATGTTAATTTCACCTATGAGGACACCGAAATCCATGCGTTAAAAAATCTCTCTTTTACAATAAACCAAGGAGAAACTGTGGCCATACTCGGAAAGACTGGCTCCGGAAAATCCACGATACTAGATTTGGTTGCCCGATTATACGATGTAACATCGGGAGAAATTTTTATTGATGATGAACCTATTAAGAACATAAACCTAACTGATTTAAGAAAATCGATAGGAGCCGTACCCCAAGATGCTTTTTTATTTTCGGACACCATCAAGAACAACATTAAATTTGGCAAGTACGATGCGACGGACGAGGAAATCATCTCCATAGCTAAAGAAGCTGTTGTGCATGAAAACATTATGGGATTCTCAAAACAATATGAAACCGTGCTCGGGGAAAGAGGCATCACATTAAGTGGAGGACAAAAACAACGGGTATCCATAGCAAGGGCTTTGATGAAAAATCCTAACATATATTTGTTTGACGATTGCCTATCTGCTGTAGATACGGAGACAGAAGAAGAAATACTCTCCAATCTAAAAAAGGCATCGAACAATAAGACTACCTTGATTGTAAGCCATAGGGTCTCTTCCGCAAAAAATGCGGATAAAATTCTAATATTGGAAAACGGAAAGTTACTACAACAAGGCACTCACGAAGAACTAAACACCACAGAAGGCTATTATAAGGCCCTTTACCAGAACCAACTTTCAGAGAAAGAAAACTAGAAAATTGTTGCTTGATAGCTTTTTTTTTTTCATTTTTGATAGTATAGAACACTTTATAACCCTAAAGAAATGAGCGATAAAGATTTAATGGACCAAGAGGAAATTCATTCCAAAGTTTTAAGGGCAGGAAGAAGAACCTATTTTTTTGATGTAAGAGGCACGAAGGCCGGCGATTATTATTTGACGATTACCGAGAGTAAAAAATTCACCCATGACGATGGCTCTTTCCACTACAAAAAACATAAAATATATCTGTATAAAGAAGATTTCGATGCGTTTAAGGAGAATGTAGAAGAGATGATGGACTTTATAATTAACGAAAAAGGTGCCGAAGTAATATCGGAAAGACATCAAAAAGATTTCAAAAAAGAAGAGGACGAAACAGCTACCGATGTTGAGGAAACACCCAGCGGTAATTTTACAGATGTTAGTTTCGACGATATTTAACATCATTTGTATTAAATATATTGATAACGGCCCTTATAATTGAGGGTCGTTTTTTATTTTTATACCCAAGCTAAATAAATCGATACTATGAAAAAACTACTACTATCCGTTTTACTCTTTGTTTCCTTTATATCCTATGCACAGGAAAAATTAAATTTAAGTTATTACCTGCCTCAGGATATTTCCTACGACGCATCCATTCCAACCCCCAAAGATATTATTGGGCACGAAGTTGGAGAATGGCACGTAACACATGATAAACTTATGTTCTACATGCAGGCTTTGGCCAAGTCTAGTGACCGGATGCATATAGAAAATCGTGGTGAAACCTTTGAGGGCAGACCCATTCTTTTGCTTACGGTTACCACTCCAAAAAACCATCAGAATATAGAACAAATAAGAATAGATCATGTTGCGCTTACCGAAAGTGGAACAGCTGCAAATACTGCTTCGATGCCAGTAGTGGTATACCAAGGTTTTTCTATACATGGCAACGAACCCAGTGGTTCTAATGCATCTCTAGCCTATGCGTATTATTTAGCGGCAGCACAAGGGCCTAAAATTGAGGCAATGCTCGATAACATGGTAATCTTATTGGACCCATCTTTC
>JBLHNI010000128.1:0-9004 GCA_047650615.1 Maribacter sp. | reverse complement strand
TTAATTGCCAAAAGGCTGGTTTTTCGGTCATTGCCATTGCCTTATCCATCCACTCTTTTGCTTTACCAATATCTTTACCCTCAGCAGAAAAATAGGTTGCGGCAGCATAATAATCTCCTGCACCAGGACCGCCAAGCGCACTATCAATACTTTTCATAACAGCAACATCGGTAAGCACTCCGATTGGAATAGCTACGTACGTATTTTCCCATATAATTCCTAGATTGGCACCGTTATTTGTGATATCATCTATTGTAATGGTGAAGGTTTCTACCGGCATATCTATTGGCCATACAGGAACGGTTGCTTTGGCTGCAATTTTACTTTCTTCCCAATTGCTTGGTGTACCACTACCTTCAGTATCCGTATAAAAGAAAACTTCCCATGTTTTAGCACCAGGCTTTGTGAAAATGGAATATGTACCGGCTTTCACATCGCTTCCTGCAATTGTGACATCTGAATCAAAACTAACGGTTGTGTAGGCATTGGCTGCCGTTCTCCACAGTTTGTCAAAAGGCACAAGCTCTCCGAATATTTTTCTTCCTTTCATGGAAGGTCTGGAATAATCGATTACAACTTCCGTTAAACCAACAGTTTGTATCAATTTTGAAGCCGGGCTAGCGGCAGGTGTGTTAATTTGAGCTTCTAAAGAAAATGAAGCTACAATCGCTAATAAAAATAAGATTACTTTATTCATGGTTTTTGTTTTAGGTGTCAGCAAATCTAAATATAAAGAGATGTTGCTCTTGTTAACAAAGTCATAAATAAAGGACTAGAAATTGAAAAGGCCGCGTTTTCTTATATTACGTTATGGCGCTCTTCTAAAAAAGGAATTACTAAATAGATTACTCCTTAATACACTGCAAATGCTTTGGAGCGCACAGAATTGTCAAAATAAACGACAAAGTAATAAATAGAGGTAGCAATGTGCTGTGAGACAATACCTTCTTTTTCAACGTTTGCGGCAAAGTGTTCCCAAACGGTTTTCCCATTTATATCATAAATTCGGGTGCCGTTTATATTATTTTCTGAGTTGATAACATATCGAATCTCACCGGTCCCTGCGGCATTGAATATTAGGAGTTCTTCCTCATTTTCCTCTGGTAGAGGATTTGGTTCTGGCTCCGGTGCAGGTTCAGGCTCGGGTTCCACCTCTTCATTTTTCGAAAATTTAAAAAGTCGCGATAGTGATCTAATATTTGGCGATTGTCTCGTAAAAAGCTCAGAGGAAATAAAGTAGTTCCCCAAACCATCATGGGTAACGCCTTCTACCTGCGCCAATCCTATTTCCAATAGTACTGCTGTAAATTCATCAGGAAAAATAGTGGCTGCTGTTATGGAATATATTCTAGCGAAAGGCATCAAAAAATTGGAATAACCCAACACCAACAAAGTACCGTCTGTGGCATTATAGTCTGCATCGGTTATAAGCCCTATATTTTCTGCAGTATCTCGTCTTGTTGCGGTGTGATTCCCTAGCGTTTTCGGCACTGCATAGGCGACCGAGCCTTCACTTTTCCATTGCTTGGTAAGTATAATGAACTCGTCTTCCAAAACAAAAAAAGCTTCTGCATCCCAATCACTGTTTCCCGTATCCGAAAAATCGGTTTGGTCTTCATAAGAAAAGGAAATAGCTTCTGCAGTTGCGGTATCATTATCCAAATAATCAGCCTTTGCTACCCTATATATAGTTAAATCTTGTCGTATTCCCAGATTATTTCCAAAATCGCCCACATAAATATAATCCTCATCTTGACTAATAGCTTCCCAATCTGTATTGGTTGCGTTAGTTATGGTTATGGTTCGAGTAATTTCTCTAGATAGCGTATCTATTTCAAATAGTGCTGCGGCACCACCGGAGTCATTATGGGTAATAATGCGGTTGTTGAAAAACAAAAGTCCGGAAGTTTCAGAAACGGCTTGCGGCAACTCTCCAAGCTCCACAATGGGTCCTTGGCCTAGTGCAATACTAGTAAGAAACATAACATAAATACCTAGTATAATTCTCATGATGTCGTTTTAAATTGCATCGTAAATTACAAAATAAGCAGTGCCTTGGACGCTTATTCTAGTTTAAAAATTAATAATCTCGATAAAAAACAGCACGATACATCAAAACCTAAATTATTAAAATATTGTTTAACGAATTAAATTTTAGGCTGAACAATAATGCAGCTATCTTTGTAAAAAATACCCGAATGAAATTACACCAATTACATGCCAAGCAATCCTTCCCAATATCTAGGCAAAAAGCGTGGGATTTTTTGTCTAGTCCTAAGAATTTACAGGAAATAACGCCAAAGCATATGGGATTTACCATTCTATCGGGTGCTGATAGGCCTATGTACGCCGGTCAAATTATTCAATATAAAGTTTCACCACTTCCTGGGTACACCACAAAATGGGTCACCGAAATTACACATGTTAAGCAAGGCGAATATTTTGTGGATGAACAGCGTTTTGGGCCTTATGCCCTATGGCATCACAAACATTTCATCAATGACGTAGAGGGTGGTGTAGAGATGGAGGATATTATTGATTATAAAATTCCCTTTGGCATATTCGGACAAATAGCACACCCCATCATTGTAAAGAAGCAGCTGAGTCAAATATTTGAGTACCGAGAGCAACAGTTAATTGAACGTTTTGGTAGCATACCGGGTTCAGAAAAAGAAATTCACTTTAAATCATTTTAAGTCATGAGTAAAAACATACTATTAATTGGAGGAAGCCATGGTATTGGTCACTCCTTAGTTCATTTATTACATAATAATCACACCGTTTACGTAGCATCTCGAACCACCGAAGGTTTGGACGGACTCAATGTAACATACATTCCGTTCGACGCAACAACTGATGATTTGGATACCTCTAGCTTACCGGATGAACTCCATGGGTTTGTATATTGCCCAGGAAGCATCAATCTAAAACCATTTAAAATGATGAGTTTAGATACCTTTGAACAGGATATGCAATTGAATTTTTTTAGCTTGGTAAAAACGGTTAAAACTATAATTGGTAAAATGTCTGAAGGAGCGAGTATGGTATTTTTTAGTACTGTTGCCGTAGGAACAGGAATGCCTTTTCACACCAGTGTAGCCGCAGCAAAAGGAGCAATAGAAGGTTTTGCCAAATCCATGGCAGCGGAATATGCACCTAAAATTCGTGTAAATGTAGTTGCCCCATCCTTAGTAGATACACCTTTAGCGGGTCGCTTACTAAGCAACGATAAAAAAGTAGAAATGATGTCGCAACGTCATCCATTAAAAAGAGTTGGGAAACCTAAAGATATTGCAAATATTGCAGCATTTTTATTGAGCGATGATAGCAGCTGGATGACAGGACAAATTGTTGGTGTTGATGGCGGTATGTCTACCTTGAATATTTCATAATATGAGTAATAAGGTTTCTGTTTTTTGGTTTCGAAGAGATTTACGCTTAGATGACAATTATGGCTTTTTGGAAGCTCTAAAAAGTGATTTTCCAGTACTTCCTGTTTTTATTTTTGATACGAAAATATTGGATAAGTTACCTAAAGACGATGCCCGCGTAACTTTTCTTCACGAAACCCTTCAGAAAATGAGGGATACACTACAAAGCAATTATCATAGTTCGATAGGGCTATTTCATGGAAAGCCGAGAGACGTATTCGGAGAACTATCTAATGCATATGAAGTGCAAGGGGTATACACCAACCATGATTACGAGCCATATGCCAAGGAACGGGATACGGAAATGGCAACATTTTTTGAGGAACATCATATCCACTTCAAAACCTATAAAGATCAAGTCATTTTTGAAAAAGACGAGGTTGTAAAAGACGATGGGAAACCATACGTGGTCTACACTCCTTTTAAAAATAAATGGAAATCGCTTTTTAATGCGAACCATCTTAGTATACACGATACAAGGGAGTACATGGATAATCTTATTACAGATTTGAACCTACCAAACGTATCACTATCGAATATGGGATTTGAGACATCAGAAATAAAGGTTCCAGATTACACTGCAACCCCTGCTCTCATTAATAATTATGAGGATACCAGGAATTTTCCAGCCATAAAAAATGGTACGTCCCGCTTGGGTCCCCATTTACGATTTGGTACAGTCTCGGTACGTGAGATGGTGAAAAAAGCGATTGCTGAAGAAAACGAGGTATTTTGGAGCGAGCTTATTTGGCGTGAATTTTTTATGCAGATTCTATGGCATTTTCCGCATACCAAGGAAAAATCATTTAGACCTAAGTATGACCGAATAGATTGGCGCAACAATGAGGCTGAGTTTGATAAGTGGAAAAACGGAATGACAGGTTATGCGTTGGTAGATGCTGGAATGCGTGAGCTTAATACCACTGGTTATATGCACAATAGAGTGCGCATGCTGGTCGCTAGTTTCCTTTGTAAACATCTATTAATAGATTGGCGCTGGGGAGAAGCTTACTTTGCAGAAAAACTTATGGACTATGACATGAGTGCCAATGTGGGTAACTGGCAGTGGGCAGCTGGCAGCGGGGTCGATGCCGCTCCCTATTTTAGAATATTTAACCCTATGACCCAAGTAGACAAGTTCGATAAGCAAAAGGAATATATTAATACATGGGTTCTAGACTTGCAGGAATTGACCTACCCAGAAAAAATGGTAGACCATAAAATGGCTAGGGAACGCTGTCTTAAAACCTATAAAGATGCTGTTGCTTAATGGTTATTGTTTGGTTCAAAAGAGATTTAAGATTGCTGGATCATGAGCCTTTGGTAAAGGCTATTGCTACCGGAGAAAAAACACTACTACTTTATAGTTTTGAACCTATTTGGGCAAATGATTCGCATTACAGTAAAAAGCACAGCAATTTTATAAAGCAGAGCCTAGGCGATCTTCAAAGGCAGCTCCTCTCCTTTGACACCAAAATACTTGTTGTAACCGAGGAAATCTTATCGGTGTTCGAAAAACTAAATGACTACGATAATATATCTCACATTTTTTCTTACCAAGAAACGGGGATGAAAATGACGTATGACCGCGATAAAGCGGTTTCGAAATGGTGTGGCGAAAATACAGTCACTTGGGAAGAAAGCATACAAAATGGTGTCTTTAGAGGCATAAAGAACAGAAAGCAATGGAAAAACGACTGGGTTGCTTTTGTGAATACCAATATTGATAAACCAAAAATGGAATTAGGGAGCTTCTACCCTATTTCAACTATCGAAACATTTACAAAAACACATTTTAAAACGGTTTCCCTGGACACTAAGTTAGATACCCAAATCCAAAAAGGAGGAACATCTTATGCTGTCAAATATTTAGATTCTTTTTTAAATGAGCGTATTTGGGGCTATAATTCGAATTATTCTAAACCCGCAACATCCCGTAAACATAGTAGTAGGCTTTCTCCATACCTTGCTTGGGGATGCTTGTCTTCCAGACAGGTGTGCCAATACGCAGCGGGACACAAGAAAAGCGTAAACAACAAAAGAAACCTCAGTTCCTTTCTTTCCCGCATGCGCTGGCAGGCACACTTTATCCAAAAATTTGAAATGGAGGGTGAGATGGAATTTAGAAGTGTGAACAAGGGCTATCACGAACTAGACAAACCAAGACAGCTCCATTTGCAGAAGGCCTGGCGAGAAGGTCAAACAGGAATTCCCCTTATAGATGCTGCTATGCGGTGTTTGGTTACCACCGGGTTCGTTAATTTTAGACTGCGAGCCATGCTGGCTTCCTTCTTTACCCACCTGCTATGGCAACCTTGGCAAGATTGCACAGAGCATTTGGCTCAGAACTTTTTGGACTTTGAGCCAGGTATTCATTTTCCGCAGTTAAACATGCAATCTGGTGAGACTGGTGTAAATACTATTCGTATTTATAATCCTATAAAGAACAGCAAGGAACATGATGCTAATGGTGCTTTTATTAAAAAATGGGTCCCCGAACTAGCTACTTTGCCGTCTCAGTATATTCATGAGCCATGGGAGATACCGCAGATGGAACTGCAGTTTTTAGGGTTTGAATTAGGAAAAGACTATCCGCAACCTATTGTATCTATATCAAAGATGCGAAAGTTCGCCAGCGATGCTTTATATGCGTACCAGAAGAATTCTAGAACAAAAAAGGAAAGCAAGCGAATAATAGCAAAACACACCTTACCAGGAAGGCCGGTTTGGGACCAACATAACTGAAATTTGGAAACCGTATTACTCCAAGTTTGATTATCTTTAAATCGATAAAATAAAAACCAACTTAAACAAGAATACCCATGAAAAAAACAATTCTAACCTCTTTGCTTTTTATTTTTTATTTTTCCCTATCCGCCCAAAAAATAGGTTCGAATAAAAAAGCACTTATAGCATCGGTAGAAAAACATAAAAATGAGCTTATAAAAATCAGTGATTCTATTTGGGCTCTTGCAGAAACTGCTTTCGACGAGATTGGTTCTGCTGAGATACTAGCAAACTATGCAGAGAAAAATGGAATGAAGGTAACCCGCGGTGTTGCCGACATACCCACGGCATTTACCGCAACCTATGGCTCTGGTTCTCCAGTAATAAGTATTCTTGGTGAGTTTGATGCCCTGCCGGGTATTTCTCAAAAAGCTTCGCCCATAAAGGAAGCACTTAATCAAGGAGCCGCAGGTCATGGATGTGGACATAACCTCTTTGGCACCGCCAGCCTTGGCTCTGCAATAGCCATAAAGGAACTTATGGATGCCGGAAAAATCAAAGGAACCGTAAAATTCTTAGGAACCCCTGCAGAAGAAAAGTATTTCGCAAAAGTATGGATGGTGAAAGCCGGGCTTTGGGACGATGTTGATGTAAATGTAAGTTGGCATCCTGGAGCAAGTACGGAGGCCGATGTTCAAAGTGGACTTTCGCTGATAGATTTCATTGTTGAATTTAATGGACAAGCAGCGCATGCTTCCATGGACCCATGGAACGGAAAAAGTGCGTCGGATGCCTTAGAATTGTATACTACAGGTATCAATTACTACAGAGAGCATATTTTACCTACTTCCAGAATACATTATCATATACAGGATGGTGGACAAGTCGTAAACGTTGTTCCAGATTATGCAAAGCTATGGGTTCGTGTTCGCGACCCAAGACGAAAAATAATGTTACCTACTTACGAGCGTGTAAAGGAAATGGCCGAAGGAGCAGCTATTATGGCCGATGTAGGCTATAAGATATCATTAGTTTCGGGAATTTATGAGACCTTAATAAACCGAACTGGTGGTGCTATCATGCAGAAAAACCTAGAGCTTTTAGGCGCAATAGAATATACCGAAGAGGAAACTGTATTCGGAAAGGCGATTCAAAAAGCGACCGGTAAGCCAGAAGTTGGTATGGATAGCTCAATTCGTCCGCTAAGGGAAACAGATAAAAATGCTGGCGGTGGCTCAACAGACGTTGGCGATGTGAGTTGGAACGTTCCCAATATTAACTTAAGTGCGACGGTAGCTCCCAAAGATACGCCATGGCATTCTTGGGCTGTAGTGGCCTGTGGCGGCATGTCTATTGGTCATAAAGGCATGGTATATGCTTCGAAAGCTATGGCGATGACGATGGTAGATTTATTTGAAAATCCCAAAATGGTACAAGAAGTAAAAGAAGAATTTAAAACAAGAAAAGGAGACGAGGTGTATGAGCCTATGATAGAAGGCCCACCACCACTTAACGGAAATTAATATCAAAACTAAAAATTGCTATGTTCGGAATATTTAAAAAGAAGACACAAAAAGAAAAGCTAGAAGAGAAATACAAAAAGTTAATGAAAGAGGCCTTTGATTTATCTAAATTCAATCGCTCTGCCAGTGATGGTAAATATGCAGATGCAGATGCTATTCAAAAACAGATAGACGTCTTGGATAACAATTAGACAAAACTACATATAGCTATGAAAAAGTTGCATTCGTTTGTTTTGATTTGCCTCTTTTCTGTGATGGTAAATGGACAGTTTTTCGACTTTAAAATTGACCACTTTGCCATCGTGGTAGACGATGTGGATAAGAGCGCTGATTTTTATGGGACTATCTTGCAGCTGACGGAAACACCACATCCCGATAAAAAACCGGGATTTCGTTGGTTTGTGGTTGATGGCAGCACTCAATTACATCTCATTCAAAAAGAATTTGCCACTTTTAAAAAGAACAAGTCTATGCATCTATGCTTGGCTACCCAAGACTTGGATGCGGTTATCGCCCATCTGAAAAAAAATGATATTCCCTACTCCGATTGGCCCGGAAAAGAAAATGCTGTAACCTTGAGAACCGATGGGGTTCGACAAATTTACCTGCAAGATCCAGACGGATATTGGATAGAAATTAACACCGCAAAACACAAATGAACAACCCTATAAAAGAAATTTTTAAATTAGGTTTTCCATGGCAAACAGAAGACCCCTTTTTATTTTGTGTATATCACATGGATCAGTATCCAAAAGGGAAGCAAGATATGGCTCCAGATGCCTCTTTGGAAGGGCGAAATTTAGGCAACGACTTTACGGTAAAAGATGGTTGGCGCATGTACCACGGACAAACGATTCCGGGCTTTCCAGCGCATCCACATCGCGGTTTTGAAACGATTACCATAGTAAACAAAGGGTTTTGTGATCATTCCGATTCCCTTGGTGCTGCCGGACGTTTTGGGGAAGGGGATGTACAATGGATGACCGCAGGCAAAGGTGTACAACACTGCGAAATGTTCCCTTTAGTACATACCGAGAAAGAAAACCCTTTAGAACTTTTTCAGATATGGTTAAACTTACCCAAATCAAATAAATTCGTCGATCCACACTTTAAAATGCTTTGGCATGAGGACATCCCGGTAATAAAAATCGACAATGCGACTGTAAAAATTATTGCGGGACATTATGGTTCAGAAAAAGCTCCTGAACCTACTCCTGACTCCTGGGCAGCCAATGCAGATAATCGTGTGGCTATTTGGAACATTCAAATAGCACCCAACGGTACGTTCATACTACCAAAATCAGATACAGAGGTCATTAGAAC
>JBLHNI010000127.1:0-9044 GCA_047650615.1 Maribacter sp. | reverse complement strand
GTACACCAGTTGAAGGATTCAATTGGGTAACTTGTACCTTATACGTTCCATTACTAACTATATTGAAGTTAGGACCGTTGTTAGCGGAGAAAGGAACAATAATATTGTTATTAGCGGCATCTATCAATTGAAAACCATATCCGGAACCTACATTGGTTATACGAATAGATCCATCGGTAGTACAAACAATGTCTTCCGCTGTATAAGCAACATCCAGTGCATTCTTGAATACATTGAAGTAGAACCTATTAAAACAACCGTTTTGGTAATTAATTACGACCCTATACTCACCACTTTCCGATACGGTAAAATTATCCTGAGTTACTCCAGTGTTCCAGGTACAGGTGCCATTTTTGTTGGCACAATCATCGCCAGTACTGCTACAGCTATTCTCATCTAATTTTTGCCAAACTATACTTTGGGCATCTGTTATTCCCAATTGAATAGTCGCTTCATCATCAACGCCACACAAGAATATTTTAGCTAGATTATCGCCATCTATGGAACAGGTTACAATTTCACCTTGCAAATCGTTGTCTGGATTATTATCTGTATTTACTTGATTGAAGTAGTCTACTATTGGGTTGGTTTGTGTCGAACCAAAACCTTCTACTTCAATACGTTCTGCCAAATCAGGACAGCTACCGTTGCTAGATTTTTCAACAATGTAATCCCCAACTGTCGTTACTAAAAGGGTACTCGGGTCATTATCCGGGTCACCGTCATTTATAGTTGTTTCGGTGCCGTCAACTTGGCCGTTACCATTTGCGTCTAACACCCAATTGTACACGGTAAATCCTGAACCAGCTGCTAATATTACGTTGTCACCACATAACTGTACTGTTCTTGCCTGATTACAGTTTGATAGGTCGTTAAAAATAGAATTACTAGCTATGTTTGGTGTCTGTGGGCACCCTGATATGGAATTAGATCCATTCTCATCTGTAAAAGTCCTGTTGTTTACGACTCCTTGATAAGAAGAATAGGCATTATTCTCTAGGGTTGAAGAACATGCAGCTACAAAATCAGAACAGTTTAAAGCAATAGTAACTTCAATTCTTATACTATATTCGGGATCACCAACCTCCACTAACTCATCGGGAACACCAAATGTTAGTGTTTGAGTTGGCAAATCAAATGAATAAGTAGTACCTGGTGCATTGGAAACGTCAACATCATTGAATGTTACATTACTAGGTAAAATATCTCTTATACTATAATTTACAGCATTATCATCTCCTGTATTTTGAAAACGAAGTACGTATTCAAAGGTTTGGCCAAGACTTACATCTTGCCCATTTATGTCTGAACCTCCTAAATCTTCAGAAGTATTTCCCAGAAGAATTTCCGGAGCGAAAACCTGTATGTAAGGTGCGGCAACAACGCTTCCATCTGGATTAACAGCAGGGGTCCCTGTTCCATATTCGCCTCCGTCAACGCCATCGGCATCAAGGTCTTTGTAATATTCGTTTGCATCACTACAACCATCACCATCGCTGTCAAGGTCTAAGTTATCTGGAATACCATCATTGTCTGTATCACTGCAGACTGGAACATCAGCAATTGTTATTTGAATATCATCTATTAAGTTTCCAACGGATAAGCTTCCCGTTGCTGTTGAAACGGCCTCAAAAATAAATGTAGTATTTACCTGACCAGTAGGCACCGTGTAAAAACCTGAATAATAACCCCAAGCGTCATTATCGTCGCTCATTGTTGCTTGGACCGTAGCTGATGCTAAATCCGCTCCTATTCGAACTCGCATAACATCTACACCCGCTCTTCCTCTGTGTCTTAAGGACCACGCCATCACCGTACCGGGAGTTAAACATAAGTTTTGATATAGCGCCGAGTTTTGGTTTGCATTTAGTTCTGCAAATTGATTGCCGTCAAAAGCTGGAACGCCTAAAAAACGATCTGACCACAATTCAATGCTGCCATCTGTGGCCGTGGTTGACCAGCCTTCAATAGCGCTTTCATGTAAAATGCGGTAGGAATTACTAGGAATTACTGGATTTTCAAAACTTTCGTTTACTATAGGTTCAAAGCAAATATCTACGAAACATTCATCTTCATCATAAATACCATCGTTATCATCATCTACATCTGTAATATCAATTACACCATCATTATCATAATCATTATGAACGGTTATTCGGGTAGAAGGGGTATCCTCTGTGATGTTTAAATCGACTTGGTCTTGTGTATGGGTTATCGTATTAATTAAACCTATAAGAGGAAGGGTATCAATTTCATCTCCTCTTACTGTAAGACGCAAAATAGCTGTTCCTCCACCATCTAAGGTGCCGATATTCCATGTACTACCACTCCAACTTCCTGTAGTCGTTGATGCAGATACAAAGGTGAGCCCTGCGGGTAGATTATCTGTAATTTGAAGATTAGTTAAAGGAACAATACTAAAATTTTTCAGCTCTAAGGAAAAAGTTGCAGTTTCTCCTTCTACTATTTCTGGTTTGTCTATTGATTTGTTGATTACCACATCTGGATCGCAATAGTAAGCGGAAATGGTTTGGGAATCGTAGGTACATGGACCTTTGGTTCCTCTACAATAAAAATCACCAGCTTTTGACGGCTGAAAACTTGGGCCGTTCTCTCCTGGGATTAAAACCCCATCCTCGTACCATTCATAGGCGTCAAAATTACCTGTAACTTCAAGAATATCGGCATTCGGTAAACAACCGCCCCCCCCTCTAATTTCTAAATTTACAACAGGTACGGTATCAAAACCGGAAAAGTATCCTGCAACACCTCTCGCTCCGCTATATCCAAAAAATCCAACTGCCATTGGCCCGGTAGATTGTACACTAATATTACCACTAAGGTTTGGTATGAAAAATGTTTTCCAATCTGAAGATCCTGCTACGGGAACCGAAGCCGGTAATGGTATAGTCGAAGCACCATTGCTTATCACAATATTTTCATCGGGCGTATTTACCGCGGCGATAATGGTTAAACCACCAGTCACATTAGTGCCCGCCATGTTTCTTATATCTGGAATGTTGTCCATTACATCTGGTAACAAACAGTTTACCGGTGCAACAAAGTTTAAACCTTGTGTAAAGGCGGTGCTAGCTCCAGCCATACATTGGTAGGCATAGACATCTTTAGACGTTTCAATTAGCATGTTGGCTCCCACACTATTTGAAGAGTAAAAGCTACTGGGTACCTCAAAATAATCGCCATTGTTTAGCGTTGCAGTCGCAGTTGTAGAGCCATTAATGAAGATTTGGGTATTATCTGCAACGGCTATTAATAGTGGAAATTCTGTCCATCCATTTGCATTTCCGTTTCCTCTAACAAAAACATATTCTTTTCCTAATCGGTTTTCTGGTACAGGTTGGTCAATTCCGGCATCTCGGTTACTCTCACCTGCTTGTCTACCAAAGTTCATGGAACCGTTACTAATCACAATATCTTTATCCGAAATGATTGATGCTCCAATCCAACCTTGGCTATTTGCTACTGTTGGTGAATTACCTACGTAGTTTTCAAAAACAAAGGATTCGTTTGCGTTTAGTGTTACGGTATAAATGTCAGCTGTAATTCCTGCTACATTATTCCCTAATCTAAATTCACAGTCAGGGTCATAACCAGAAAGGGTTACTGTGGTGTTATTCTCGGTCGCCATTATCCCTAAAGTGTTGGATTTAGAGGGATGTGCTCCTAAGTTGGGTACACCGCCCCATTTAAAACTGGTTCCCATGGCTACTCTACCTTTGGAAGTAAGTGACGCTGATTGGGCATTACTACTACCTCTATAATTCACGTAGAATTTATTGCCACTTGGAGACTCAAAACGAAGCCCGCTATTGTTTAAAACAATTCCTGTATTGGCATTATTAACCAAGGTAATGTTATTATCACCATTACCTAAAGTGTAGACTGCAGGAGTAACATTTGAAATGTTGAAGGTTGCAATTGCAATAGTGTTGGTGCCACGATAGGCGTTAACGGTAAACGTCGTAGGTTCTGGCGTGGAGAGATATATCGCCTGGCGGTCGATACCTTGACGATTTTGGCCCTGTTTCAAAGGCGGTAAATAGTGAAGATCGCTAAGCTGTGCATGCCCAGCAAATACAAAAAAAACTGCCAATAGTAAAAGTAACTTTTTCATTAAATGCTATTTCTTTGAATTTTAGGCTAAAAGACCAATTTTTAGCCGTGTAGGCAAGGATTTGTTGTCAACCATCGGATTGCGGTGGTGTACTGGTTTTTTTTAATGGGAAGGGTAGTTGTAATGGCTCACATTTATGGTCTTTATCGATATGTGACAATTCTATTTGACTTGCCGCTTAATTTGTACCTTTATCATGAAAATCGATGATTATGGAAGAACGTTTAATGTCCAGGAAAAAACCAGCCTATCCGGTGAATAAAAGATTGGACGATTACTTGTCTACCTATAATCGAAAAATCGAGATACCTATCTTCTATGATGATTTGCTTCGCTTCGCGGGTTCCGTTGTAGTTTATGATAAAAACGACGAGGATACCCTATGGATAAGGGTATATTATTCTGAATATGATCGAAAGGAGATAGATTATAGTTTAAAGAAGGTATACTCCATTCTACATTCCGATGGAAGCGATAATATTAACCAATATTTGAATGTGGATGCGGTTGATTTCTGCACCTTTGGAAACTCCAAACCTTTTCGAATAAAAATCAGGAATATTTTAAACGATAACTTTACCTATTTCTATATCAAAAAGACGGATGCATCCCGAATTTACGGACTGGAATTGGAGCACATGCTCTCCCCTTATAACCTAAATTTTTTGGTCTATAAAGATACCTTGATAGAGGAGCATATTGCTGGAATACCAGGCGATGAGTTTATAAAAACTATGTTACCTAAGTGCTCTGAATCTGAGAAATCTCAGCTAGCCAAGGAGTTTGTGAAGTTCAATGAGCGTTGTATGATAAGACTTTTGGGCGATATGCGAAGCTATAATTATGTCATAGTTCCCGTACATGATTTTGACCACGTGGTCTATAGAATCCGTGCAATAGATTTTGACCAACAGTGTTTTGAGGGAAAATTAAAAGTCTATAAGCCCCAGTTCTTTAAAGAAAATTTTCACATGGTAGAACTCGTAAGTAACAAGCTACGTTCAGATTCTGTAGCTCAGTACAAATTGGAGGAGCGCTCTATCGTTGCAAAAAGAATTTTAAGTTCCGGGAGCCGTATAAAAAAGTTAAGAGCGATAGTCAAAACCGATAAAATTTCTACTAAGGAGAACGTAATTATGCTGCGGGAGCAAATATATGAGCTAACCCTAGACATGGATTTTAAAAAGTGCAGGACAATGGGTCAAATTTTAGATCTTGCACTACAATTTATTAAAAGAAATTATGAGGATGTAAGTATGAAACAAATTCTAGAACACAACATTAAGATTTGAGCCAGCAATGAAAAGTAATTAGTACACAATAAAAGCATCTAAATCAAAAAAAAACCAATATGTAAAAACCCATAAAATTCTCCTTATGGTGTGTCTATGGGTTTTATAAATCTAGTTGTTTAGCTTTTTACCTCCTTGTTGAAATATACTAAGTAGTAGTACATCTGTCGTTCTTCGTCCCAGCCTTTTTCTACAAATTTCTCGGCTGATTCTGGATTTATGAAGTCCATTTTAATCTGAATGTTAGTATCTAGATTAATAACGTTTTTTATTTTTTTTCTAGCATCGGACACCGCTTTGTTGGCAATATCAAAGTTGGAAACGTCTTGAATACTATATTTTGGCCCCTTTTCAGTTTTATAATGTTTAAACTCAGGAATAAGCTCTGGGTTTGACATTACCTCGTTCAAGAAACTGGTTTCCTCAAAGGCATCGTTTTTAGCAAAATGGTTAACCGCTCGGTTCATAAACAACACTTCTTGCTGTTTGTCTTCAGCCGGTAGTACTACATCTTTTGCAAAGTTCTGACAAAGTTTAAGGTAATTTTTGGTCTTAAAATTATCATCTGACAAGGCATCTACGCCCAAGAAATGGGCTAGCCAATATTTGGTATCGTATTTATTCCCATCTACCGAAAGTACTTTGTAGCCTTCTTCTTTATTTACATTAAAAATAAGACATCCCTTATCCAATTTATTAATATTAATGCCCTGCTGTACAATAATGTCCAAACTGGAGCTGTTCTCTTGAAACTGCAGAAAGTCGTGCTTTAACTCACTCTTAAATATACCTACGGCATCTACTTTTTGATTGTCTAAAAGAATACCGGTTAAATAGGCTACATATACTTCTCCACTTTTGATATGTGGATGATTGGATTGCTCAAAAAGATGTGTGGCAATCTTTTTAGAATTTTGATGACTGGTAGCACTATCTTCAAAAACGGTACTTACAATCTTATAAAGTTCATTGAATTCTACATCTACCTCATTGGTAAGTTTGTAATAGTTTTCTTCTTTTTCCCGGAACGGTTTAAAAAAATATTCCTTTAAAAGTCCTGTGGTTTCATCGTTTAACGAAAAGGGTTCTTCAGATAAAAACACTCCTTCGTTTTTATTCTTGTTCCCCACTTTGTGAATGGAGATGTGTTCTATCTGTGTGGCGTATAAATTGATCATTTAATAGTTCTTTTGTTTTCATTTCCACACGTATCCTGAAATTAATTCAGTAGAAGTGAAAATCTCTAAGGTGAATAATTTATGTCAATTGAGACATACCCTAATAAATTAAAGATATAATAAAATTAACGGTTACTGATGTGGTATTGTTTTTCTGATAATGCGGTAATGGAATCCCCACCTGCTTTATTAATTCCAGTTTTCATTAAAATCAAGGTCGTCATAATTGTCAAAAGTGTCATCGAAATCAAACGCACTATTTTCCGATTCAAACTTCTTTTCCGGTGGGTTTTCTGGTAGTTCCCCAAAACTAAAAAGTACGTTAGGATAGGCGCGGCCATCTTCTTTATCTACCACATCGGCCAATTCAACAAAAAAGGTCCACATGCTTAGAAAGTCGTAGACATATATAAGTTTTGGCGTGTTTTCGGTAACAGTGTCCTCTAAAAAAGTTTCGTTCATCAGCCTTACATCAGAACCGGATTCACTCATGTCAAAAAGCGCAATTTCCTCGTCCTGTTTCCATTCTTCATCGCAGGTGTAGAACGAAGCCATCTCGTTTCCTAAAAATCCAAATGCTTGTGTGATGGCATTGTGAAAGTCTTCCAAGGAATTTTGGGCTTCAATTTCCAAATCACGGAAAATATCTTCCTCCGCATCCAGTATTATCCTAATTTTATATACCATGCCTTTGTTTTGTGGGTAGGCAAAGTTACGAAGTTTTAAGATTTGTTCGAGGCTTTATTGCATCTAAAACCAAATAGAACTGAATGCCAAAGAGAATGGCGGCGAGTACTAAATGTAGGGGTTGGCTTCCAAAGGGGAAATCTATGTAATACATAGCTATTCCAGTAAATATCTCCAGTATTAAAATAAAGAGTATCCAATAGATTTTAAAATGCCCAAGGTTCAATTTTAGGATTCTATAGGCTAATGCAGCGTTTATTAAAGTAATTCCTACAGATAGACTCCTATGAATGTAAAACTGTACCGGAGGGTTTTGTAGCCAGAGGCCTTTCGCGTTGGGTCCCAAAAAGTCTATTTGGTGGTCTATAAACTCACGTACCTGTGTGCCTAGAATTACTTGGATAATTGTGAGTACCAAGGCTGCCACAGCAATTAAAAAGGTAGGCTTGTCATAGGTAATTCGCTTATTTTCTTTGTTTACAATAAATATAATGAAGAGCAAGAAAGCAACGATGACCAAGGCCATAAGCATGTGCAAGGTAATTTTAAACGGCTGTAGCGCCGAGTAAACAACGGTTGCTCCTAACCAAGCTTGGAAACCCATGCCAAATACCACGAGCCACGAGAGCAAGGTAACGGATTTTTGTTTTTTCCAGTACGTAATAGATGCAAATGCTAATAGTAAGGTTGCTAAACCCGCTACTGCACCTAACAGGCGGTTAATGAATTCTATCCACGTATGCCAAGGATTAAATATTGCGTAGTCGTGTTTGGTGTACTCTTCCCAATTTTTTGTATTAAATTCAATCCCCGTGGTGTTGTCCTTCCTAGCTACCCTTAATGTTTCGTTCAGGATAATAACCTGTCCTTTTTTATATTCTTTGTTAGCTTCCCATTCTAGTTCCGAAGCTTCTGTTGGGGGAATATAATACCCAAAACATTTGGGCCAATCTGGGCAGCCCATCCCACTGCCAGTCATGCGCACTACGGCACCAGCCACAATAACTAAGTACACCAGAATCAGTGAGATTTTTGCTAGTTTTCTAAAGGATATCATCCGTTTTTTGTTTTAGTCCCAGTTCACTTCCCTTTTTAAGCATTAAGACTTTTGCAGCCTCAAACTCATTTGGAATATCACCCTCAAGAATAGCTTCTTTTATATGGTCTTTGATGATTCCAATTTCCTTAGAAGGTTTTAAATTGAATGCAGCCATAATCTCTTCGCCGCTAATGGGTGGTTGAAAATTACGGATGCTATCCCGTTCTTCGACTTCTATAATTTTCTCACGAACAATTTTAAAGTTGTTCTTGTACTTACGCTGTTTTTTGGAGTTTTTGGTGGTTATATCAGCCTCGCACAAGGTCATTAGATCTTCTACATGTTCCCCTGCATCAAAAACCAAACGTCTTACGGCCGAGTCGCTCACATGTTCCTCAGAAAGGATGATGGGTCTAGAACTCATCATAACAATTTTTTGAACGAACTTCATTTTGTCGTTCAGGGGCATTCGTAATCGTTTAAATAGTTTGTAGACCATTTTGGAACCAACAAACTCGTGTCCATGGAACGTCCACCCGATTTTATTATGGAACCTTTTGGTGGGTGCCTTACCAATATCATGCAAAAGTGCTGCCCATCGTAACCAAAGGTCATCTGTGTTTTCGCATATATTATCTACCACTTCAAGCGTGTGCCAAAAATTATCCTTGTGTTTCTGCCCTTCTATTTCTTCCACTCCTTGTAGGGCAGTA
>JBLHNI010000126.1:0-9122 GCA_047650615.1 Maribacter sp. | reverse complement strand
AAAAGATGTATACGCCTTTAAGAAATATGAAACACCTACGACGGGGTTGTTTAATGTATATATAATTTTTCAGCTGTTAAGTACTACGTTCTTGTTACTGTTGTTATTTTATAATTTTAGTGTAATTGATACTGTTGAACTGTTGTTTTATGGAGGTTTTATCTTTTTAGGTATTTATGGCTATACCAGTCTTATGGACGGTGTTTCCTATGGTTTTTGGATTGAGGTATCTAGAAGTGTTTTTGGTTTGTTATTCCTTCTGATTAATAGTAATTGGTTTGTAACTGCGGAATTAGTAGCATGGGGAAAAGTAACTATTTTTCTTTATTTCTTAATCACACTAGCCGCAGTGCTGTATTTCAATTACAAGACACTTATAAAGGCAAAAAGTCAGCACGTTTTTTAAATTAATGTAATGATAAGACCATACGTACTAGCGGAAACAAACTGGAAGCATTTAAAAGATGAGAATTTTGATTTGGCGGTACTTCCTTGGGGAGCTACGGAAGCCCATAACTATCACTTACCATATGCTACTGATAATTTTCAAGCAGAGGCCATGGCTACGGAGGCTGCGAAAATTGCTTGGGAAAAGGGAAGTAAAATAGTGGTTCTGCCTACAATTCCGTTTGGGGTAAATACGGGTCAAAAGGATATTTATTTGGACATAAACCTAAATCCTAGCACGCAATTAGCTATCTTAAAAGACATTGTTACGGTACTGAATTTTCAAGGTATTTACAAACTACTTATTTTTAATGGTCATGGTGGAAATAACTTTAAACCTTTGGTGAGAGAGTTAGGATTGCAATTTCCTGACATGTTCATTAGTTTCTGTTTTTTTCCTCAGATGTTCGATAAGGCAGTATTTTTTGAGGAAGAGGGGGACCATGCAGATGAAATGGAAACTAGTTTAATGCTGTACCTAAGATCTGATTTGATTCTTTCTAAAATGGAGTGGGGCAGTGGAGATGCTAAAAAGTTTAAAATAAAAGCATTCTCAGAAGGTTGGGTGTGGGCGGAACGCCAATGGTCTAAAGTCAGTAAAGATACTGGGATAGGTAATCCTGAGTTTGCATCGCCAGAAAAGGGTAAGCGTTTTTTTAATGCTATTTGCGACAAGGCTGCGTCATTATTTACAGAACTTTGTAATGCCGATACTGATAATTTATATGAATAAAGAAGGCTTATTTTAATTCGGCGTTTACAAGTTTTATATAGGATTTCATAGCTTCTTCACCGTTCATATTTTGAGCCTGTATTAAAGCGTTTGCCTTAAATGCGTTTATTAATGGCGTTTTGCTACCAGGGTTGTCAAAATTTTCGTTAGCAATTCTGTAGTAGGCATATAGCTTTAGAAGAACATCAGCTGGCATGGGCTTGCTATAGGCATTCACGAATGCTACTGCGGTTTCAAAATTAGTATGTAGCTTCTTCTTTTTCATTCGGATTCACAAAAGTGGCAATACAGGTATGGGCTCCTTTTACTTTTTGGTTTAAGGAAACGTTAATCTCGCAATCTAAAGGTAGGTAAAGGTCTACCCGGGAACCAAACTTAATAAACCCCGAGTCATCCCCTTGTTGTACGCTTTCTCCTTTTTCGGCATAATTAATAATACGGCGCGCCAATGCACCTGCTACTTGGCGGAACAGGATATCGCCAAACTTTGGCGTACGAACTACTACCGAAGTCCTTTCGTTTTCTTCACTGGATTTCGGATGCCATGCAACGAGGTATTTTCCAGGATGGTATTTAGAATATTTGATAGTACCGCTAGCAGGATAACGCGTAACATGTACATTGATTGGGGACATAAAAATAGACACCTGTTTACGCATCTCGTTAAAGTATTCAGTCTCCATAACCTCTTCTATGACCACAACTTTTCCGTCCACAGGAGAAAGGATTTCATTAAAATTTTTATTCACCCTTCTTTTAGGGTTTCTAAAGAATTGGAGAATAAGTATCAATACCACTAGTAAAAACAGCTGAACAAGCCACTTAATCCATATTATATCAATAAAAAATTGAGCTAAAAGCGCTCCTATTCCAACGATGAAAAAGGTTGTCAAAATAATGGATTGACCCTCTCTATGAAACATAACTAAATAAATTTAAGGTTAAATAGGCAAATGGAGCGGCAAAAACCAAACTATCCAGTCGGTCCAGCATTCCCCCATGACCAGGTAAAATAGCGCCGCTATCCTTAACGCCTGCGGCTCTTTTTAGTTTCGATTCTATAAGGTCTCCAAGGCTTCCGGCTACAACGATTACACAAGCAAGTATCATCCATTGCAAAGGTGTTATCAATTTTTCTTGGGTGCCCATAATATATGCTGCAACTAGTGCAAATATAAAACCTCCAAGTGTTCCTTCAATAGTTTTTTTTGGTGAAACCGCAGAAAAAAGTTTAGTCCTACCTATACTTTTACCTACCAGATAGGCAAAGGAGTCATTGACCCATATCAAGATAAAGATTCCCATGATCAGGAGTTTTGCAAATGCATCGTTCTTATAGGGTATCATCGTCAAAAATATACAGCCTCCACCTATGTAAAAGAGTCCTACAATGAATTTTTGAAAGGTACTGAACGTCTTTTGTTTTTTAGAAAAAAGATAAAAAAGAAGGTAAATATCAACGGTAATCGTGATTAACATCAATAGGTTAATTAATCTTTGGTCGTTCACTAAATATATGAAAGCCCACCATAGCCCTAAATAGGCAGCAAAGATGTGATAGCCTTTAAGGTTCACTAGCTTTTTATACTCATAGAGACAGGCTAGTCCAAAAGTCATAAAGAGAAAATCAAAAGCGTCTGAATTTAAAAAAACAGCAGACAAGAGTAATATTATGTATACCGCTCCTGTTAATGACCTACGTAAAATTTCGCTCATACTATAAATCTTCCAAAAGTAAAAGATAGAGATTTTTAGTGCTACTTCCGTACGTTAGGAAATCATCAGAGTTTTCTTCGGTTGCTTTAAAGTGTTTTAATGTGGTAATATTTGCAGGTATTTTAGTGCCATATTTTTTCTTTATGGTTTTTAAACCTTCTCCTATAGATTCTACTAATTGGCTAGTTGTAGCAAAAACTACAACGTTTCTAGGTAGTTCATTTACTTTTTTTTCACTAAGTTGGTTTGAGCAAACTAAAATACTTCCATTCTGCGCTATAAGATGCTCACAAGTGGTAAAGAAGACTTCACTATCTTTTAACTTATCTGTGAAAACGATATTTTCTTTCTCAAATTTAGAAGCTAGTCTATTGTCCATCATAAAAAATGGATGCTCCTGCCAACTATTTTCAGCTACAATGTTTTTAATTGCCAACGATACTTCTTTTAAGGAAATACAATAAAGAAATTTACCACCATTCTTTTTAAAATGTATCGTAAATTTTTCGTCTACCGGAAGATTCAAATCGGGCATATGTTGGCCGCGTGTTTCAGCAATTTCTTTTGAAACCCTTTTTTTGCCACCACCAAATAAAATATCTAAGAGCCCCATTTAATCATTTAAACTACTATGCATGTATATTTTAAGCTATTAATCTTCCTATGTTTACTTTGCTTTTTCTTCCTTTGCTTTGTCTGCTTTGTCTGCTTTGTCTGCTTTGTCTGCTTTTGCTTTTTCTTCCTCTGCTTTTTCTTCCTCTGCTTTTTCTTCCTTTGCTTTTTCTTCTTTCTCTTTTTTATCCTCCCTAGCTTTTTCTACTCTGGCCAAATCTTCGACATTCCTCTCTTTTTCCGCTAAAATATCTTTTTCAAAGGGTCTTTTTCCAAATATTTTCTCCAAATCTTCCTTGAAAATAACTTCCTTTTCTAATAGCCTTTCTGCTAAGGTAGTGAGTTTGTCTTTATTAGCGGTCAACACTTTTATGGCACGTTGGTATTGTTCTTCTATGATTTTTGAAATCTCTTCGTCAATAGTCTTAGCTGTTTCTTCACTATAAGGTTTTGAAAATCCGTAAGAGTCCTGCCCTGAGGAATCATAATACGTAATATTACCTATTTTATCGTTTAGGCCATAAATGGTAACCATAGCTCTTGCCTGTTTGGTTACTTTCTCTAGGTCGCTTAATGCCCCAGTAGAAATTTTATTAAAAATGACTTTTTCAGCTGCACGACCACCCATAGTAGCGCACATTTCATCCAACATTTGTTCTGGTCTTACAATTAAACGCTCTTCTGGAAGATACCATGCTGCACCTAAGGACTGACCTCTTGGTACAATTGTAACCTTCACTAGTGGTGATGCGTGTTCTAACATCCAACTGGTTGTCGCATGACCCGCTTCATGGTAAGCGATAGTTTCTTTTTCGCCCGGTGTAACAATCTTGTTCTTTTTCTCTAGTCCACCAACAATTCTATCTACAGCATCTAAAAAATCTTGTTTTTTTACTGCTTTTTGTTCTTTTCTTGCTGCAATTAATGCTGCTTCGTTACAAACATTGGCAATATCAGCGCCTGAGAATCCTGGCGTTTGTCTGGCTAAGAAATCCAAATCAAGTGTTTCTGCTGTTTTGATGGGTCTTAAATGTACTTCAAAAATTTCCTTCCGTTCTCTTATGTCTGGTAAATCCACATAAATTTGTCTATCGAATCTTCCTGCCCGCATTAAAGCTTTATCCAGCACATCCGCACGGTTTGTGGCGGCTAAGACAATAACATTAGTATTGGTCCCGAAACCATCCATCTCGGTCAATAATTGGTTCAAGGTGTTTTCTCTTTCGTCATTAGAACCGGTAATGTTATTTTTACCTCTGGCTCTACCAATCGCATCTATTTCATCTATGAAAATAATGGCTGGGGATTTGTCTTTTGCTTGTTTAAAAAGATCTCGAACTCTTGATGCACCTACACCAACGAACATTTCAACAAAGTCTGATCCTGACAGGGAGAAGAATGGCACTTTTGCCTCTCCGGCTACTGCTTTTGCCAAAAGGGTCTTACCTGTTCCAGGGGGTCCTACCAATAATGCGCCTTTTGGTATTTTTCCTCCAAGTGAAGTGTATTTGTCCGGGTTTCTTAAAAAATCTACAATTTCCTCTACCTCTTCTTTTGCACCTTCTAGACCGGCTACATCTTTAAAAGATGTTCTTGTATCCGTTTTTTCATCAAAAAGTTTTGCCTTTGATTTGCCGATATTAAAGATTTGGCCACCTGCCCCACCTGCCCCACCGCCAGACATTCGTCGCATGAGATAGATCCAAATACCTATGATTAAAACAAATGGCAATAAGGATAAGAGAAAATCCAACATAGCAGTAGATTCTTTACCAAATTCTACAATTGTATCTAAATTGTTTTCTTTCTTAATTTCGGTAATTTCATTCTGAAATATTTGAAGGTCTCCGTAGTCTAATGTATATTGAGGAATCTGACCTGCTGATGGTAAAAAAGGTTTTTCAGTAACGTTTTTATGTACTTCTTTGGCAAGGGCTTCGTTTGTGAGGAATACTTTTGCCTGATTTGTATTCGTAATGATAAGTATTTTTTCTATATCACCGTTACGCAAGTATTCCTGTAATTCGGAAGTAGTAGTCTTTTCCGTGCTAGCAAGATTATCACTGTTCAAAAATTGAAAACCAATTAGCAATACTGCTACCAAACCGTATATCCACCAAGTACTGAATTTAGATTTTTTTGGATTCGTACTATTATCTTTAGCCATTTTATTTTTTTAATTATTAATGCTACTTTCTATTGTTGTAAACTTCGCGTCGCCCCAAAGGCCCTCTATGTCGTAGAACTCTCGAATCTGTTTCTGGAATACATGAACTACAACGTTAATATAGTCTAATAGTACCCATTCGGCATTGGCTTCGCCCTCTACATGCCAGGGTTTGTCTTGTATTGCTTTGCTAACTATTTTTTGGATAGAACCTACGATTGCATTTACATGCGTGTTGGAGGTGCCATTGCATACAATAAAGTAGTCGCAAACGGTGTTTTCGATATCTCTAAGGTCAAGTAAATTTATGTGTTGTCCTTTTACCTCTTCTATTCCTTGTAAAATTAATGCAATTAAATCATCCGCATTATTTTTCCTATTCTGCATTCAAAATTTTATTTTTACAAAGTTATTATTTTTTTGTTCTTTTAGCCCTAGTTTTTAACAATACATTATAGATTGATAGAAGCAAAGAGAAATGAAAATAATCAAACTTAGTGCCACGGAGTCTACTAACGACTATTTAAAGGAGCTTATGACCCTTAAAAGTCCACCCAATTTTACGGTGGTTACAACACATGCACAAACTAAGGGTAGGGGGCAAGTAAGTGCTTCGTGGGAATCTGAGCCTGGTAAAAACTTGACCTTTAGTGTTTTAAAGCGACATGATACTTTGTATTTGGATAATCATTTTTTGATTAGTATGTGTGTGTCTTGTGCGGTTTATGAAGTACTCTTGAACCTAGGCTTGCCTCGACTTAGGGTAAAATGGCCTAACGACATTCTGTCAGGAACATCTAAGATATGTGGCATATTGATAGAAAATAGTATTGCCGGCCAAGAGATTAAAACTTCTGTAATCGGGATTGGCTTAAACGTGAATCAGGTTTTGTTTTCAAATCAAGCTAAAGCGTCATCTTTGAAGTTGCTATTGGGTAGAGAAATAAATTTAGATAATTTGTTACAAGTCTTACTTGATACCCTCCAACGGTATTTGAAAGATATACGTTCATCGACATGGGGTAGTATATTAAGTCAATATGAAAATATACTTTTTAAGAAAAATAGTCCAGCAACCTTCCAAGAGCCTAATGGCCCTTTATTTAACGGTATTATCAAAGGAATCACAAAAGAGGGCAAGCTAAGACTCGCCCTAGAAGACGAAAGTGTTAAGGAGTACGGTTTAAAAGAAATTAAACTACACTATTAGATTTTCGCCAGATTAGTGGATAGTGTGTTTATGAAGTTTGTAATAGGATTCTTTATCATCATGGCCATCATGGCGTTGAATTCTCCAGAAAAACTTAACAATACCTCACTCTGGTTTTCGTTTATCGCAGTAATATCTGCAGAAAGCGTAAAGGGTAGTTTTTCACTCGCTGCGCCTAGCACTAACTTATTCGGTGGCGTTTGTTCCTTTTTCTCCAAAACAATTTCTGGCATTCCTTTTAAAGCGAAAAGAAATCTATTTTCATTCAGCACTTCAAATTTATCAATATTGTCTGGCATCAATTGTTCAAAATTGGCCAGTTCATTTAAAAATTCAAAAATCTCTTTATCACTTTTAGATACAGTAGTCTTGGGTGTTTCTATAAACATATTTTTATTATTGTAACCATTTTGAAGGTGCTACCCTCCATTCCTTTAATGTTCTCAGTTGATTCTCTTTAATGTAGCCCGTTTCAGAAGCTTGCTCTATTAGATATTCGTAGCCGCTTAGGGTATTCAGTTTTAGCTCTTTTTCTTTAAAATTTAGTGTTGCGGTCTCAAATCCGTAGGTAAAAACAGCCAGCATTCCCTCAACCTTGGCTCCCTCTTGCCGTAATGCATCCACAGCATTAAGACTGCTTTTACCCGTACTTATTAAGTCTTCTATGACTACTACTGTCTGGTTTTTTTCCAGATGACCTTCCACTTGATTCTTTCTTCCATGTGCTTTGGGTTCGGGTCTCACATAAATAAAAGGTAGTCCAAGTACGTCTGCTACCAATGCGCCAATACCAATTGCTCCTGTAGCCACGCCGGCAATAACATCCGGTTTGCCATAAAGTGCCTCCACTTGCCTTGCCATTTCGTCCTTTATAAAATTTCGTATTAGAGGATAGGACAACAGGATTCTATTATCGCAATAAATAGGCGATTTCCAACCAGAAGCCCATGTAAAAGGATTTTCCGGTTTCAATTTAATTGCATTAATTTGCAACAGAAGCGCTGCTGTTTTTTTTGCGGTATTCTTGTCTAAAACCATAACGCAAATGTATAAAGTTTTTGTTAATGAACTGCCCTTGATTTTAACAAATAAGCTATCGGAAACGGCTAATGGTGAGTATTTCGCATTGAACAAGGAGGCTATACACGGGGCTATAAAGGCTTTAAAGAAAAAAAAACTAACTGAGGCGTACATTTATCATCCCAATCATGAGGAAATTCTTAAGAAGTTTACAAAAGAAATTCCTTTAATCGTTGCCGCAGGCGGAGTTGTTACCAACGATGAGGGTAAGGTATTGTTTATTTATAGAAACGATAAGTGGGATTTGCCAAAGGGAAAACTGGATAAGGGAGAATCTGTGGAACACTGCGCTATCCGTGAGGTTATGGAGGAAACCGGAGTGGAGGGATTACGTATAGAAAACTTTTTAAAAACAACCTATCACGTTTTTAATCACAACGGAGTACCTACATTAAAGCAGGTACACTGGTATGCGATGAAAACCGAATACAATGGTAAACTGAAGCCTGAAAAAAAGGAAGGTATTGAAAAAGTGAAGTGGAAGGGCCCTAATAAAATTAAAAAAGCACTTCAAAATTCCTATGCCAATATTAAAATTTTATTTGAGGGGGATTAATTTAAGCTATTATTCAGATTTAAGTAATCGGAATACGGGGTACTGCATGTGAGCCTTCTCGTAATGTTTGGAGCGCTTGAATAACCAATTCAGTTGCGCATACCAATTCTCTGAAAATTCTTTTTCCATTTGTTTTTTGGCATTAAATTTATTTCTAAGAACGGAGTCGTTCTGTAACAATGCTAAAGCAGTATCCTCAAATACATAGGGCGAGAAACCCTCTTTCTGTTGTAAGATAGTGTCAAAGAAATTCCAGTTAAAAAAAGAGTCCACGGCACTTGGCTCAAGCGTTTCCAATAGGTATCTAAAACCTAGTTGGTTACTAGGAACCAAGATGTCTCCCGCATACACTTTTTGTTGGCTTATGATAGTATTGGTTTGCGTGTTGTAATGTAAATAATGCCCTTCATAAGGATTGTTTACGGTTTCGTAATTAGCTATTTTATAGGATTCTACAGCAATTGTAGTATCTTTTTTAAAGAGTTTGTAATCGATTTTGTTCAAACGAAGTATATCGATTACCGATGTCCACTGCTTTCCTATAATATATGCTTCCGCTATCTTAACGGAGTCTGAGGGAATAAAATAATCTTGATAATCT
>JBLHNI010000125.1:0-9249 GCA_047650615.1 Maribacter sp. | reverse complement strand
CGCTGCAGGAAATAGCGGTAGCTCTTGCGGGACCGGGTGTGAATGTTATTATCGCCATGATTTTATACTTTGTAGTACAGGTTTAAAGCTATTTCGGGACAGAGCCTGTAAAAATTTTGGAATCGCTAAACACACTCAGTTTCGAGACTTTTTTTTTACCTTTTTGCTGCAAATGTGATGTTGGTATTGTTCAATTTTATTCCTGCTTTTCCTATGGATGGTGGTAAGGTATTTAAAGCATTGTTGGCATTGAAAATGGATAGGGCTAAGGCTAGATCCATAGCTCCAAACTTGGGCAGATGATGGCGGTTTTCTTTTTTATTTTGGACGTACTTTATAATTCTTTCCTAATGATTGATTGCTTTGTTCATTTTTGTAAGTGCCTTTAGTGAAAACCAAATGGTACAACAACATTCCCTGTTGGATGGTCATACGGTAAAGGAAGCCATGTTAATATATATTATACGATTACACCCAGAGGATACGGTGAAAAAGGCAATAGACACCTTGCTTTCCGGGTCTGAAATAGATTTTGTAGTAACCGATGACAACAAAATCGTAGGGGTGCTTTACCAAAAGGATATTATTAAAAATGCAGGCAATCCATCCCTGTTGCTTATGGAGATTATGGATAGTCCGCACAAAACTGTTCATATAGACTTAGAGATTATAAATGTGCTAGAGCTGGTTGCCAAAGAAAAGAGAAATTTATTTCCGGTAACCCAGGATGACCAATTGGTGGGTGCAAGCGATACCAATAATATCAGTGAATTTATTCTTTTAAAAACTACAAAAGACTAACTGTTGCAACGAAAGATTCGAATCATCGCCCACTACTATTATCCTATTATTTTAATGCAAAAGGCATATCTTTAATTCAAATTGCAGCATATATGATTATTCACCATTTTGAGGAAGAAAATTCCCTATTAAACCGGTTCATAGCAGAAATTAGGGATATTGAAATCCAAAAAGACCGAATGCGATTTCGGAGGAATATTGAACGTATTGGCGAGATTTTAGGCTATGAGCTGAGTAAGAATTTGAATTACAGCGTCAAAACAATACAAACTCCATTGGGGACTAAAGAAATGTTGTTGCCAAAAGATGAGCTGGTTCTTTGTTCCGTTTTAAGAGCGGGACTGCCTTTACATCGAGGACTCTTAAATTATTTTGATGGTGCCGAGAATGCATTTATCTCTGCATTTCGCCATCATCGTGGTAATGAGGATGCCTTCGAAGTCATCGTAAACTATTTTGCTGCACCTAATCTAGAGAATAAGATACTGGTCTTGACTGACCCCATGTTGGCGACCGGGAAAACCCTAGAAAATGTGCTGAAGGCGCTAAAGAATCATGGTAAGCCCAAGCAAATACATATTATTTCCGTAATCGGCTCAAAAAACGGAATTGATCATATAAAAAAAGTCTTTCCGGAAAATACCCATTTGTGGATTGCCGCTATCGATCCCGAGTTGAATGCGAAAGGCTATATCCTTCCAGGTATTGGCGATGCTGGAGATTTGGCTTTTGGGAAAAAGTTATAGCTTTTGTTATTTTTCAATTCGTTCTACTTCGCTTCCACCATTTAACCAACTCATACCAAAGTACCGAGACACTTCCTACTAAAATGCAGACCAGCAATTGGTTCAAAGTCAGGGTTGTAAAACTGAAGAATGCTGTAAAGGAAGGAATAACAAGTAATAAAAAAGCTATAGTAATAGTGATACCGATAATCAACGGTACTAAATTGTTCTTATATTTTAGCGTTGTGAAAATCGAAAAGTAAAAGGAGCGATTGACTAAGGTCAGAAAGATGTTCGCAATAATCAGTACCATAAAAACCATGGTCCTAGTGACGGATTCATCATATTCTTGTGCTACAGCATATTGATAGATCGACAAAGACCCGAAGCTAATGACCAAACCTTGCACGATACTCGTTGCTAATTCCTTGAACTTAAAAAAGGAGGTGGTAAAGGGTCTCGGTTTTTTTATCATCGTATTTTTTTCCATCGGTTCATTTTCATAAATGATCGAACAGGTTGGGCCCATAATTAATTCGAGCAGTATTACATGTGATGGGAAAAAAATGGTTGGATACAGCCAACCTAAGGCCAATGGAATGAATACCGTCAAGATAATAGGAATGTGAATGGAGATGATATACCGTATCGCTTTTTTAAGGTTGGTGTAAATTTTTCGTCCCATAGCGATGGCATCCACCATTTTCGATAGGTCATCATCCACCAAAATTAATGAGGCAGCCTGCTTCGCGATTTCGCTTCCCTTTTTACCCATGGCAATTCCAAAATGGGAGGCTTTTAATGCAGGGCCGTCGTTTACGCCATCGCCAATCATCGCTACTACTTCATTATTGGCTTTTAGAGCATTAATGATACGGAGTTTAGCATCAGGAAACATGCGGGTAAAGACTTGAGTCTCTTTCACCTTTTGCTGCAGTTGGATGTCTTCAAGTTGCATTAGTTCGTTTCCTGTCATGCAGTGTTCGTAGCCCTTGAAACCGATTTGTTTTGCAATCGCTAACGCTGTATCTGCATAGTCGCCCGTTACAAGTTTTACCTTGATGCCCGCAGTATCGAAATCTTTAAGTACGGTACCAATATTTTCCTTTGGGGGGTCATAAAAAGCGACAATTCCCTTAAATGTGAACTGAAAGTCCTGTTGTTGTTCGGGATAGTCCGTTCCTTTAAAATTAGCCACACCAACACCCAATAAGCGATAGCCTTCTTTACCCAACGTTGCAATGCTTTGCTGGATTTGTATTTTTTCTTCCACGGTCAGATTTGAAATTTTTAAAAACGCTTCTACCGCTCCTTTGGCCGCTATGATTCTATGGCCTTGGTTATCCTCAAAAAGATGGGTCATCATAGGCGGTTTACCACCCAATGGATATTCGTGTACCATTCGGTAGTTAGGTCGCTCATCTAAGGAGGTCAACTTTATGTAAGACTCGTGTAGCGCGGTTTCCATAGAGTCAAAGGGAATGGGTTCGCTGGCCCACATTGCCAGGGTAATCAATTCTTTTTCGGTACTGTTTAATTCCACATCTGCCGAACGGATTACTCCCGTAGCCATGGTAAACAATTTAACGAGGCTCATTTTGTTCTCCGTGATGGTCCCTGTTTTGTCCACACAAATGACCGTGGCGCTGCCTAAACTTTCCACGGTTTTCATCTGTTTTGCCACGATACCCATTTTCATTAAGCGCCAAGCTCCCAATGCCATAAAGGTGGTGAAGGCTACAGGGATTTCCTCGGGCAGAATACTCATCGCCAAGGTTAGGGCTTTCAGCAGACTGTCCAATGCATCATAGGATTTAAAATAGTTGATGCTCCAAACCAGCAGAAAAGCGACACCTCCCCAAATGGACATTTTCTTTACAAAGTTGGCAATTTGCAGCTCTAGAGGTGTTTTTTCCTCTTTTATGGATTCCAAACTTTTTCCGATTTTCCCTAATTGGGTCTTATTTCCGATGGCAGTAACGGTAGCTATTGCTAGACCGCTTGCTACGGTGGTGCCACTAAAAACAGCTTTGTCCGTTTTCTCGACATCTTTAAAAACGGTGAACGATTCTCCTGTGAGAATGGATTCGTTGACCGAAAAGTCGTTGGAATGAATAATGATTCCGTCTGCTGGAATTATCGTGCCTTCCTCTATCATAAGACTATCACCCAAAACGACTTCTTTGCTAGGTATTCCAACAACTTCTCCATTACGGATTACCTTACAGTTGGGCTGTGTTAGGCATTTTAGTTTTTCAAGAGCCTTACGGCTTCTGGAATCTTGATAGAGAGAAATAGAACCTACCAAAACAATGGCAGCGACTAGAAAGATACCGTCGCCTAAATTCCCGCTAATAAAATAGATAGAGGAGGCCACCAATAGCAAAATAATCATTGGTTCTTTGACGATACTTTGTAGCGCATCTAAAAAGTTATTTTGTCTTTTGTAGGTCAAGGTGTTTGTTCCGAATGCGTTTCTAGCTTGCTTTACTTCTGCATCGGATAAGCCTTTGATATTAAAATTCGCTACTGCCATTATTTAGTTACTTTAAATCAAAAATAGGGTCAAAAAAAATCTTCTCGACTGATGTAAGTCATTTTATTAGGTGGTACTTAAGCCTATTTCTATACTAAAAATAGTATTTAATCTTAATGCTAGGTCACTCTTGAAATTTAGATGAAGACCCTTTGGAAATCTATTTACTCAATATAATTTTGACATGTAAGATTTTCATGGTACTATCGGTTTGGTAAGAAATATAATACTAGATAATTTTTGGAACAGAAAAATCAGGTCTTGTACTGAAGATCAAGGAAACGGATAACAACTTTGAAATTGAAATTGCCTTTCCCGGCTTGGCTTAAAAAGATTTTGAGCTTACGGTAAAGCTACTTGTTTGAATGGTGCCGCTGAGAAATCTATATTGGAAGAAGATATAAAAGATCATTTTATTCTTAGGTATTTCAGTTATAATGCTTTTAAGCGCTCATAACAGTTAATCGAAAGTATGAAACAAGAAGCCATAAAAGCTACATATAATCATGGAATTTTTAGTACGCCTAAAATGACAAAAAGTACACTTTCCAAAAGCAATTTCATCTCACCAGAATTATCCTTAATGTTTGATACCCGAATTGGTCTTAAAGGGTATTTTAAAAACCACATCTACATCTGGCCAAAGTATAGATATTCCGTCGCGCCCTGTATGCAGTTCATAGCATTCTGTTTTCCAGGAGTTTAATGCCTCCACTCCGTTCCATTGCATTAAATCTAGATAAGTTGTAAGGAACAGCGTATCATTTTTTGGGAATAGTCATATTGCACGTCATTTAAAATGCTGTTCATTTTCAGTTCTAAAGCACCCTTGCCTTTTTCGGCGTCTATCATTTTCCTAAAAATGGTATCCGTCCTTAAAATTTTGAAAAAGGAATCCCTCACTTTAGGATCTCTAATTTCGTTGCCCGAATTCACAGCGGAGGTTATTATGTTCATTTAAGTATCTTTTAAAAGATTTTAGACCGAACCGATTCGTTTTTTATATCTAAAATAAATGTGCCAAAGGTGCCGCTAATGCCCATTTTATTGGTAAACTTATAGGCAGTCCAATGCATTCAAGTACCTGAAGAATCTATTGCATAACTAGGTTTTTCCAGCGTAACTTTAGCATCTGTTAGGGTGTTTTATTTTTCCTTTTTTGTGCCCGTATTACAGGATATTCCTACTAGCATTAGGATTAATAACGGGATTGCTGTGATAGTGCTTTTCATAGTTATGTTTTAAAGAAATTTTGTTATTAAAACTTTGTTTTTATCATTTTGAACGGCTAAATTTTCCTTTAACCTTTATAAGCATGTGAAATACCAATCATAGGTGCTTTGACTAAGAGATTTTTCTTTTGATTTAGAATCACCTAGTTTGGGCTGCCGAAGTTTTTCATGTATGTAATGGAAAACCATGTATTGCCTCTAGTTCTGCAATCGTGACCGATCTTTTGAGTGCATTATTATTTTGTAGGGTTTTCTTGGTAGATTCGTAGCCCAATTGGAATATAGTATCAATATTTTTGAAGGAAAACATGCTAAAGTCGACCATTCGCTCAGGTCGGATTAGCACATCACAGTCATCAAATTTAAGGGTGGTATCATTGGTGATCATGATGTGGTAGGCCCGCTCTAATACATTATGGGCATGTTTAAGGTCGGTTATCTTCACTTTATCGAAGGGGTTGTTTACATAAACTCCCACGATTTGATTACAGAAACCTTTAATCAGGTCTACAGGAAAATTATTCAAAGTACCGCCATCCACATAATAGCCATTTGTAAAGGGTACAGGTGCAAAAAGCCCTGGAACAGCTGCAGATGCCAAAACAGGTTTTATAAGTTCTCCATGATGAAAGACTTTTAAAGTGCCATCCAGAAGATTGGTAGCTGTTATGTATAGCGGTATTCTCAAGGATTCAAAACGGTCTTTTGGGAGATATAACTTAAAATGGTCGTAGAATTTTTCGATATCCATAAACCCCGGTTTACTTCTAGCATAGTTGTTGATACTAAAAATTTGTGTTGTTTTAAAAAAATCCAATATTTTCTCCCAATTGCAACCACCAGCGTACATCGCTCCTACAATAGCTCCCGCACTTGTGCCGGCAATATGGGATGGATAGATGCCATTTTCCTCAAGCGCCTTTATCGCCCCGATATGGGCAACCCCACGAATGCCTCCTCCTGAAAGTACCAAACCTGTTTTCATTGTGTATCTGTGCTAATTACGAATCGAAAATATGCTATCTAAATTTCGAATAAAATGACCTTCGTCATATTTTCCATTTCAAATCAACCTGATGACCGATATCATTTTTAGCCTTGAGAAGCAATGATCTATTTGATTAAAAGGAATAGATCGAATGTTTTATTACCAGTAATACGAAGAATGGATGCCGAGGAGGTAGCATAAAGCCTACGTGTCCATGCGTTCTATTTCATTGAACTTGGAACTATAAAAACCTATAAAGGCACCGAGTCCGGAAAGGAATTGGTCACGAGGCTCTATGGTCCTGGCGATTTTGTTGCTCAATTATCCTTGTTGAACGCCGCTGGAACATACGTAGAGAATGCCATTGTTTTGGAGGATGCAGAACGTAGTACCATACCAAAGGCCGATTTCCTTAAATTGTTGTACGGCAACCAAATGGATTCGCAAAAATTTATAAGTATGATTTCCAATAACTTGATTGACGTACGGGCACATCGGGTAGATATGGCATTTGCCTCCGTTCGGCAGCGAACGGCCAAGGCACTTTTGGAACTCTAGGAAAAGGGCATAATTAAAGACAAACCGAATGGTGGGATGTCAATTCCCCGGGAAGATTTTTCGGGCATGATTGGTAGGGCTACCGAAACGGCCATTCTTACCCTTTCAAATTTTAAGGATGAAGGCTTGATTACAACGGATAGTGGCAGAAGGATTATTCTGCTAAATAAGGAACAACGACATACAGTTGCGAATATTAGATAGGGACTACTCTTAAATTTTTTTTTGGTGTCTTTTGCGAAGCATGCCTAATACTTTTTTTGTTACAATGGCAAGCAGCATATTTTTCCAAGTTCCGCTGTGGGTAAGGGTGCTTCCTAACCCCTGTAACAATTTACTAGGTACCAAATCAACCTTTGCCCTATGGAAATGTAGTTTTAGGCTTTCTTGGTCGATTTCTCGTTGTAGTTTTAGGATTTTTAGACGTGCGTCTATTTCCTCAAACGATTTATATTCTCTTGGTATCATCATTCGAAATAGTGTTTAGAGAATTTTTTTAGTATGGGAGTATTCAATTTTTCCCTCAAAATATAAAGTAGCGCACCGACTAGCACATAGAAACCCCCAACAATGATGAAGCCGCTAAAGTAACTGTCCAACGCTTCGGATAAAGCCAAGCAAGCGGCCAAGGATAGGAAAAGTAGCGCAAAAATAACCCCTGCCCCAATCAACACAAATTGCGCTATGCCCGTAACGTAATGCATTATAATTTTGAAGATTTTTAGTCTCAGGTATTCATCGCTATTTTCCACATAAGACCTCATATCTGCTTCCGCACCTATGAGGTCTTCTTTGAATTCTTCAAAAGCCATAAGAGTTATTTTTGTAGTTGGGCGTTCTTCTTTTTGAGATCTTCTAGCTTTCGCTCTAAACTATCGATGATATCATCAGCTTTGTAGCTCATGGTAGAGATGGCTTCATCTAACTTGCGGTCAAAGACATCTTTTTTCTCATTTGCAGTTTTTGTAAGTTCATCCTTGGCGTGCGAAACCCGCTTTGCTAAGTCATGGCTAGTTTCGTCCACTCTTTGTTTGATTTTGTGTCGGGTCTCCACACCCTTATCTGGGGCATATAAAATTCCGATTCCCGCCCCTATTGCGGCACCTGTTAAAAGTGCCAGTAAAACATTTCCACTATCGTTTGTCATGATATTGAATTTTAGATTAGTAAACCATTTTAATTTCTACTGAAAAATAGTACAGAAAAAAGGCTCTTGAAATGACCTTGGTCATACTAAGTACGATTGATGTTTTTTATATTGGCGGTATGAGAATGGGTCAACTTACTTAAATATTCCTAAATGATGAGAGCAAAGGCTAAAAAACAGGAGCAAAAACATTTCTCTATAAAGAGTTTCCAACAGCTTTGGCAACTCGAAGAAGCGATTCAAGAGCTGCCTAAGCATACCATAGCGCAACTAGAATTGTCGGTTCTTGGTAAAACTGCGCATGGTTGCGTTTCTAATGATAAAGAGACTCAAAAGGCGCAAAAAGAATTGAAACACTATTGGAAACGCTCTTTGGGTCCCACATTGAATTTTGGAATTTTCTGCAATCCTGAACTAGGTACATTATTTATAGTCGGGTCTCTGGCATCTCAATTTTTAAATGATATGGATGGTAAAGCTTTGGGAGAAATGCGCTCTGGCCCATATGGCATTCTAAGAGGTTTGGGAATACCCGAAAAAGATGCAACCAGCTGCATTAAAGATTTGAACGAAGCGTATTTTCTACTTATCCTGCGCGGTTATGATTATGAATTGGATAGCAAGGAAGAATTGCTCTAAAACCTTACATAAATGGACGGCGTATTCTTAGTATAAGATTCCTATTGGTTTTTTTGAAATTGACTAAAAACAGAAACAGGAGATCAAGGCCTCCTGTCTCCAACGAAACGTTTGAATTTGTTTATGCTTCCAATCAAGCTTTTAAATCACTTTAGTTCTAAAATGACCTAGAAGATAATTTTGCCAAAACAGCATTGCTCGTAGCGTTATGGTCGCTTTTTGCTAGCGGAACTTAAGACCAATATTATTTTTTTCAAAAGAAACCCAGGTACCGAAGTGCCTAGGTTTCTTAGAAGATGTTCTTCGACCCGATTTCCACTTACACTGATCTACTAGAATATATTACTACATCCATACGAGATTCAAAAGGTATAAAAAGGTGTCTGTAACCTCTTCTTTTCTTACATCTTAGTGCTCCCTGCGAATACTAGGATTGTATGATATTTTTTCAATGAACGTATAAGTATACCACTAAGAAACATCGCTATTCGAATGCCTAAAATGACCTAGGTTAGTTTAATCGATTATTTTTAATCAATAGAATTCCCCGAGGCTCTGCCTCGGGTGTTGCGTAATGATAATTACATTTGTGAGTATGAGCGAACATATTCACAAGAGTCACA
>JBLHNI010000124.1:0-9281 GCA_047650615.1 Maribacter sp. | reverse complement strand
CGCTTAGAAGTGGAGTTGGATACCTATATTTTAAACGTACAAATAGAAGGTCGCGTTTACAATGAGTTGGTTTACGGCTATATTATTCCAGCGTCAATCGCGTATCAAAATAAGCTAATTGCCAACGTTACGGGCTTAAAAGATATTTATGGTGCGGCACATAAAAAATTCTCAGAAGGTCAATTGGCCATGATAGAGGAAATAGGGGAGCATTTGGTGGAGATTAAAAAAATGACCGATGCCATGACCGATGCCAGACGAAAAGCGAATGTCATCATCGATACTAAAAAGAAATCAGAGGCCTATTGCCAAAATGTAAAACCTTATTTTGATGTGATTAGAACGCATTCGGATAAGCTAGAAAAACTGATAGATGATCAGCTATGGCCGTTAACGAAGTACCGCGAGCTACTTTTGATCAAATAGCCTGATAACTTGCTTCATTTCTAAGCTGTTTTTCAACTTGGTGTTTGAAGCAAATCCTTTATTTTTGCCTCAAACCAAATATATGTCCTCATCTACAAGTGAAAGATACAATCAGCGCGGGGTTTCTGCTGCTAAGGAAGATGTTCACAATGCTATAAAAAATATAGACAAGGGTCTTTTTCCGAAGGCATTCTGTAAAATTGTGCCCGATTATTTAACGGGAGACGAGGACTATTGTTTGGTAATGCATGCCGATGGCGCCGGCACTAAATCTTCGTTGGCCTATATGTACTGGAAGGAAACAGGAGATTTATCTGTTTGGAAGGGTATTGCACAAGACGCACTTATCATGAATATTGATGATTTGATTTGTGTTGGCGCTACAGACAATATTATGCTCTCCTCCACTATTGGTAGGAACAAGAATAAGATACCGGGAAAAGTACTTTCAGCCATTATAAATGGTACGGAGGAATTGATTTCCGATTTAGCAAGACACGGTATTACCATTCGTTCTACAGGAGGTGAAACTGCCGATGTTGGTGATTTAGTACGTACGATTATTGTAGATTCTACGGTTACCGCACGGCTTAAAAGGAGTGAGGTAATTGATAATGCCAATATAAAGGCTGGAGATGTCATTGTAGGATTGGCCTCTTTTGGGCAAGCCAGCTACGAAACGGAATATAATGGTGGTATGGGAAGCAACGGACTCACCTCTGCCCGTCACGATGTGTTCTCAAAGTATTTGGCAGCTAAATTTCCTGAAAGTTTTGACGCAGAAGTTCCTTCCCATTTGGTATATTCCGGAAAAACTAAACTAACAGATGCTGTGCCGAATTCACCTTTGGATGCCGGTAAATTAGTGTTGTCTCCAACCAGAACATATGCCCCTATTGTAAAAAAGTTACTAGCTAAATACAACCGTTCCGATATACATGGTATGGTGCATTGCAGTGGCGGTGCACAGACTAAAATTCTTCATTTTATCGATAACTTACATATCGTTAAAGACAACCTTTTTGATGTCCCTCCCTTGTTTAAATTGATACAAGAACAGTCCGGTACCGATTGGAAGGAAATGTACCAGGTTTTCAATTGTGGGCATCGATTGGAAATCTATATGAATCCTACTTTGGTTAACGATGTCATAGAAATATCCAAGTCCTTTGGAGTAGACGCCCAAGTTATTGGTAAAGTTGAGGCTTCCGAAACTAAAAGGTTAACAATTAAAAGTACGTACGGCATCTTTGAATACTAGAGCATACGATTGTACTTATTCCAGCGTTATTTATGATAAATAGCTGATATGGAACGAAAGGATTTTTTAAGAACTTTAGGCGCTGGCGCTGCCCTAGCAATTACTTTTCCGTGTCTTGGAAGTTGCTCCAGCGATGACGGAAATGACGGAAATATCGTTACTCCGCCCACAAATGTAGATTTCACCATAGATTTGACTAGCGCTGAAGCTGGCAAGTTGGCCAACAATGGTGGTTTTATTCTTAAAAATTTAGTGGTGGTAGTTAGAAATCTGGAGGGTAGTTTTATAGCCGCTACCCAGATTTGTAGTCACAAACAGTTCGATCAGGTTAGATTTGACAGTCGAGATGGTGGGACATTTCATTGTAATGTCCATGCCCCTGCCGGTTCCCGTTTTAGTCAGGATGGTACACCTTTAGTGACTCCAAATAATAGTATGCCAAGAGCCCTTAAAATATATAATACGGAGCTTAATGGGGACATCTTGCGCGTTTTTGAATTATCTTAGTTTTTAACCTTTACTAAAGCAGTGCTAACCCCTATCCCCCGCGCTATGAAATTTTTTTGCTGCCTTGTGTTTTCCATTATTGGCGGGTATATTTCTGTAGCAATCAAAGGTATTATGAAACAAAGGTTGGGAGTTTGTACTTCGTTGGTTCTTATCCTTTATTTTTTCTCCAGTATCGGATATGCGCAAGACAAAGATTACGTAACGGTAAAAAAATCGATGACGCTTATGGGGAGTCGGTTTGATATTACTGTGGTGTCAGTAGATGAGGAACTGGGATATATCAACATACAAGAAGCCGCTGGTGAAATTAGAAGAATTGAGAAACTAATATCCTCTTGGGATGACAAATCAGAAACTTCTTTGATTAATAAAAACGCTGGTATTAAGCCTATAAAAGTAAGTTTGGAGCTTTTTAAATTGATTGAGCGTTCCAAACAGATTTCGGAAATCACCAATGGTGCTTTTGATATTACTTTTGCTGGTATGGAAGCCATCTGGTCGTTTGATGGATCCATGACCACTATGCCAACTAAATCTCAGATTTTAAAAGCCAAAGCGAATGTAGGCTATGAAAAGATAATACTTGATGCTACCAATCGGTCCGTCTTCCTATCCAGAAAAGGAATGAAAATTTCTTTTGGTGCTATTGGCAAGGGATACGCAGCAGATAAAGCAAAGGCATTACTGGTGTCTAAACAAGTAGTGGCAGGGGTAATTAATGCATCCGGTGATATTATTGCGTGGGGAAAAAAAATAAGCGGAGAAAAATGGCTGATAGGTATTGCAAATCCTTTAAGTAAGGATACCATTTTTTCATGGATACCCATTTTGGAATCCTCGGTAGCTACCGCAGGCAATTCTGAACGATTTGTAACAATAAACGGAACCAAATATTTAGACCTTATAAACCCAAGAACAGGTTACCCTACTTCTGGAATAAGCAGTGTTTCTGTGTTTTCTAAAAGCGCAGAACTCTGTGATGCACTGGCCACGGCCATAATGAGTATGGGGCGAGATCAAGGTTTGGCCTTGGTGAATCAGCTCGGCGGTACGGAAGTTATTATTGTGGATGCAAATAATAAGCTAGTAAAGAGCAGTGGTATTCTATTGGATGAAATACATTAAACTTAAATTTAAAAGTTTTTTTTTGAAGATAGCTTGCATTGATGTAGCATTTACAATACCTCTCTTTTTATTTAAACTTCCTAATATGGAGAATCTGTCTTACAGGATAGTACTTCGCATGCGTGTAAAATTAATATTAAAGGGCAAAGAAGTAAATAAACGAGTATTTGTTGTTTGATATAAGGAATATAAGTGCTTGATTAGGTGTAAAGAAAAGGCTGAAAATGACTAGGATATTAGTTGGTTATAGCTAAAACCCTTTGGTTTCATTATAAGCACTTACGTTATTAAATGCACAAATTTATTGTAAATTTGCAGGACTAGGTAAGTATATATGATAGACAAGTTAAATATTGTAAAGCAGCGTTTTGATGAGGTTTCCGATTTGATTATTCAACCTGATATCATTACGGATCAAAAACGCTATGTTCAGCTTACAAAGGAATATAGTGATCTTAAGGCTTTGGTGGCTAAAAGAGATTATTACCTGGAGCTAACTAATAATATTTCGGAAGCAGAGGAAATTATATCAGATGGTAGTGATGCTGAAATGGTGGAGATGGCAAAAATGCAATTAGATCATGCCAAATCAGAGTTTCCAAAACTGGAAGAAGAAATAAAGTTAATGCTTATTCCCAAAGACCTAGAGGATGCTAAAGATGTAGTTGTAGAAATCCGTGCCGGAACGGGCGGGGACGAGGCTAGTATTTTTGCAGGTGATTTATTTCGTATGTACACCAAATATTGCGAAAGCAAAGGTTGGAAAACCAACGTCATAGATTTAAGTCAGGGTACCAGCGGTGGGTATAAGGAAATTCAGTTTGAAGTATCTGGGACGGATGTATACGGAACCTTAAAGTTTGAAGCCGGAGTGCATCGAGTGCAACGTGTTCCGCAGACGGAGACCCAAGGAAGAGTACATACAAGTGCAGCCACGGTCATGGTCTTGCCGGAAGCCGAAGATTTTGACGTTCAAATAGAGCTCAAGGATGTACGTGTTGACTTCTTTTGTTCATCAGGTCCTGGGGGGCAATCTGTAAACACGACATATTCTGCGGTCCGTTTAACCCACCTTCCTACAGGACTTGTAGCGCAGTGCCAAGATCAAAAATCCCAACACAAGAACAAGGATAAGGCGTTTAAAGTACTACGTTCTAGATTATATGATCTTGAGTTGGCCAAAAAACAGGAAGAAGATGCGGCTAAACGTAACTCTCAAGTAAGTAGTGGTGATCGGTCCGCAAAGATTAGGACCTATAACTATCCACAAGGAAGGGTAACGGATCACCGTATTGGGCTGACCTTATATGATTTGTCAAATATTATTGATGGAGATATTCAGAAGATTATTGATGAATTGAGTCTTGTGGAAAACACAGAGAAACTAAAAGAGGCGTCGGAGATATTCTAAAAGATTGTTTTCCTATAAAAAGTTACGTTTAAATAGCGCTGGTGTTGGTATCTATTCTTGGAGCCAAAGCAAAAGCATAGCCAAAGAATAAGTCTTATATGACCACGAAAGAACTAATAATACAGATTCGTAAAAAAGAATCATTCTTATGTATCGGCTTAGATACTGATTTAGAAAAGATTCCCGAACACTTGCTTACCGAGGAAGACCCTATTTTTGCATTTAACAAGGCGATTATAGATGCAACACAGCATCTTTGTGTTGCTTACAAGCCCAATACTGCTTTTTATGAGGCTTATGGGATAAAAGGGTGGATGGCCTTGAAGAAAACCATTACTTATTTAAATAAAGAGTATCCGGAAATATTTACGATTGCAGATGCCAAGAGAGGAGACATAGGTAACACGTCTACCCGCTATGCTAAAGCATTTTTTGAAGACTTGAACTTTGACTCCATAACCATAGCCCCGTATATGGGTAAGGATTCCGTAGAGCCATTTTTAGCCTTTAAGGATAAGCACACCATACTACTGGCCTTGACCTCTAATATTGGTGCATACGACTTTCAAACTAAGGAGTTAGATGGTTTGGAGCTTTATAAGCAAGTGCTTAAAACGGCTACAACCTATAAAGGTTCAGAAAATTTGATGTATGTGGTGGGAGCAACCAAAGCAGAATACTTAACCGAGATTCGGAACATTGTGCCAAATAGTTTTTTGTTGGTACCCGGAGTTGGCGCCCAAGGAGGCAGTCTTTCCGAAGTTTGTAAATACGGAATTACGCCAGATGTTGGTTTGCTGGTAAATTCCTCTAGAGGAATAATCTACGCTTCCAACAGAGCAGATTATGCTAGAGTCGCACAAAAGAAAGCAGAAGAACTACAAGTTCAGATGAAGCAAGAACTGGCTAAACTATAGTAAGCTATACCAGTTCGGCTAAAGCTTTTTTTATTTTTCGTGCTTTTAGCTCAAAAAAATCACCCAGTTTTGTGTTGGAGTATTGGATGTTCGAGGCTTTATCTACAAAATTTTGATATTGGTATTCTAGCATGGTGATAGCATCCGCTTTTGCGGCTATGGTAGTTACTGTTCCTACTTTACAATATTGCTTTTCCATAATAAATTATTTGTTCTTACAAATATACGTACGATATCAGGTTTTAGATGTCGGCCCTACATGCTACATAACTAATAATCAGGTAATTTGTCTTTTTTTTAACACAAAGGGTATGAATACTTCAAAACCGAATCTGCTTTCTGTTATTTTTTAACGAAAAGACCTTCAATTCAAAAAGATTATCTACATTGCTGATTGACCTTGTTTAAAGACATTCAAGTACATCTTGTTAAACTATACAAAATACATTCACAAAGATTCTCCTACTTGGGTCACCTTCGTGCACGGTGCGGGAGGCAGTTCCTCTATTTGGTACAAGCAGGTAAGGGAATTTAGGAAATTCTTTAATATTCTGCTGTTAGATTTACGTGGTCATGGCGATTCCAAGCCTAACCTTAAAAACGCTTTTAGCGATCAATATACTTTTGATTCCATTACAGACGATATACTGGAGGTAATAGATTTTGAAAAGATAGAAAAATCACATTTCATAGGAATTTCATTGGGCACTATTTTAATACGGAATTTAGCAGAAAAGCATCCGCACCGGGTAGAAAGCATGATTATGGGTGGGGCAATTATGAAATTAAATCTACGTTCCCAAATTCTTATGCGCTTGGGCGTGGTTTTTAAATCAGTTGTTCCTTATTTATGGCTTTACAAGTTTTTTGCCTTCGTTATTATGCCTAATAAAAACCACAGGGAGTCAAGATTATTATTTGTTAGAGAGGCGAAAAAGTTATACCAGAAGGAATTTATTCGATGGTTTAAGCTTACTTCTGAAATTAATCCCTTGTTGCGATTTTTTAGATCTGCAGATATAAAGATACCCACGCTATATGTAATGGGAGAGGAAGATTACTTGTTTCTGCCTACGATTAAAAAAATTGCAGCGACTCATCAAACTTCAAATCTATTTATTATTCAAGATTGTGGACATGTTGTAAATATAGAGCAGCCACAGTTGTTTAATAATATGGTGATAGGCTACCTTGTAGGAATGGGAAACGGTAAGCCCTAAATCAGTTTTTACTTCAGTTTTAGTAGCTCAGTGGTATAGCATTGTTTAAAAACAAAAAAACCGGTGCTCCCACCGGTTTTAAACTAACTAACTAACTCAAAAATTACGAATTCAAAAAACGAAATAAAAATTTTTATTTTAAGAATCTGAAACTCAATAACTGTAACGCAATTTTTTATTAAATATTGTTATGATTTCTTTAGTCTTGTAAGGCAAATACTTTTCGAAGTAAATCCGTTGTTCTAGAAGAAGCTTTAGTTCTTATTTCTTTTTCTTCAAAGGCAATCATAGTATAAACTCCTTTTAACGCTTCTTGAGTTACGTAATCCGTTAAATCGGGATTTACGTTTGATGTTAAAGGAATTGCGTTGTATTTGTTTATCAAAGACGCCCAGACCTTGTCTGCACCTACTTTTTCAAAAGAAGATTTTATTACTGGATTAAACTTATCATACAAGGCTGTGGTGGTCTTGTTTTCTAGAAAATTGGTAGCGGCTTTGTCATCACCTAAAAGAATGGCTTTTGCATCGGTGAATGAAATTTCCTTTACTGCATTTACAAATATGGGTGTCGCTTCGGAAACTGCGTCTTCCGCAGCCCTGTTCAATACCTTCAGTCCTTCATCCGCCAAATTGTCTAAGCCAATATTCCGCAGGGTCTTATCTACTTTTCTAAGCTCTTCCGGTAAAAGGATTTTTACTAAATCGTTCTTAAAAAAGCCATCTGTTTTGGTAAGTCTACTTACTTGTTTGGAGATGCCTTCTTCTAGTGCGGCACGTAGTCCACTGCCTATTTCTTCGTTGCCTAGAGCGATAGTACCTGTCGGAAGTTGATTTACCACCTGTTGTAACTCTGCACAAGATACGAATAAGGTAATTCCGATAATCAATGCAACTTTTTTCATGATAATATATGTTATATAGTGTTTAAGGTTTTACGAGAAAATGACTGTTTTATTGTTATAGACCATTGTTTTTCTAAAGACATGGAGTTTAATGGCGCGGGAAAGTACAATCTTCTCCAAATCTCTTCCCTTGGCTATAAAATCCGCTATGGAATGTGAGTGGGAAACAGGAGTGACATCCTGTTCTAAGATGGGCCCCGCATCCAATTCTGCTGTAACATAATGGCTAGTAGCACCAATGATTTTTACACCACGTTTAAAAGCGGCATGATAAGGTCTAGCTCCTGCGAAGGCAGGTAAAAAAGAGTGGTGTATATTTATGATACGATTTGGAAAAACGTCGATTAACCTATTACTTATAATTTGCATGTAGCGCGCAAGAACTACGAAGTCTACCTGATGTTCCTTTAAAAGAGCCAACTGTTTCGCTTCTGCTTCTTGGTGGTTACTCTTTGAGAACGGCACGTGATGAAAAGGGATGTTGAATTGGTCTGCAATATATTTAAGGTCTTGATGGTTGCTAAGTATAAAGGGGATATCTACGGGAAGTTCCCCAGAATTATGCCTTCCCAAAAGATCATACAGACAATGATTGTATTTAGAGACAAAAAGTGCCATTTTGGGCCGTACAGAATCTAGATGAAGACTCCAGTGCATGTCGTAAGGTAGTGCAATAGTCTCCTTAAAGGCATCTTTAAAACTTTTGCTATTAACCTGTTCTGGCTCAAACTCAATCTCCAATCGCATAAAAAATACATTTGAGGATTTATCGACATGTTGGTCTAGATATATAACGTTGCCGGAGTGGGAATGAATGAACTGTGTAACCGAACTTATAATCCCTGTCTTGTCTTGGCAATTAATAAGAATAATGACTTTCAAAATAACCTGTTTAAGAATCAAAAGTAACTTATTATAGGCAATAGGAAATACTCAGAACTATATGTTTAGGGTTTTTTTTGTGAAAATGAAAATATCCAGAGGTCTAATGAATAGATTGTTTCCATTTTTTGAAATGTTTTCTAAAACTTCGTACTTCAGAACGTAAAAGATGAAGGTATTCTATTTCTTTTACGCCATCTTTTTCGAGGCCTAGGCAGTACGAGTTAATATTCCTTATCATAATATTAATAAAGGAAATGCTTAACATACGTTCGGAACTGGATTTGGAAAACTCTGCGATTACTATTTTCTGGGGTATTAGGATGGTATCCGTTAATAGGGAATTGGCAATGCTATCCCTTAAACTGTTAGATTTATAGAGGGTTAATAGATTTTTGTTCAGCGAGACGTAGGAGGCAATTTCTCTGCTCATAAAGCAGAGATCCATTGCTTTTTTATAAATCGGTATTTGCTGTATATTTTTAGTTGGCATGAGATTTTAACATAGCTTTTATTTAGATAAAGTTACTGAGCAATTTGGATAGAATACTTTTTATTAGAAAGCAATTATCTATATTTGCTTTCTAAAATAAGTATTAAAAGTTAAAATGGCTTCGAATATAAA
>JBLHNI010000123.1:0-9319 GCA_047650615.1 Maribacter sp. | reverse complement strand
CTAAGTTCAAACCTCCCTTCGCCACTGCATCAACTCGCCCCGCCCCCTGCTCTCGCAGCGTCGCCTGATCAGGAGGGAAACTCATACGCTTTATTTTTAACGTTATGATTTTCTCTCTAGCAAGAGGGGCAGGGGGGTGTAAAAACGATAGGTTTGATTTAAGTTCATAACTCAAATAGACAGCTTCCTTCGCCACCGTATCAATAGGTGTCGCCTGCTATTAGGAAACTCATGCGCTTACTTTTTCAAAGGCAGGAGTATCTTTGTAGTTGCCGCCACAGAATCTATCTTACTACGGGAATAATACACCGGAAAATACTGGTCTTTTGCCCAAGGTTCAAATAGGTTGTTATAAAACGGACTATCTGGATTACCGGATTGTCCTGGGCCGTTGGTGCCTACAGCGGCATCCCAATCTCCTGTATTCACAATCATACGAAAAGAAGCGCCACTGCTTTGTCTTAAGTTACCACCCGCAGAACCTGGGGTATAGGAATTACCACCTCTTGGAAGCGGCCCTAGGTCTAATTTGGCTCTGGTATCGGCATTTACGGCATTACTCAGCACATGTTCCATATAGGTATGTTTGTTATCTGCCTGTCCGTACTGCCATTGGGTCATATCTGCACCTAGGTTTTTTTCTAAGTCGGCCACCGCAGTGGTAAAGGCATCGTTTAAGAATGTATTTCTATCTAAAACTGGGTTTGCACCAAAACGGGCGTCGGGCGCTGCAATCCAATCCATAATGCGCTTCATTTGAATTCCGGGCACCAATCCTTTTCCGGCTTTAGGAATAAAGCGTTCGTTGGCCAGTGCCTTAATTTGGTTCTCCCAGGCTACATAAATGGCCGCTGGGATGCTATTGGCTTCCAGCCTGTAATCCCAATCAGTTAATGCCGTTTTAGCCTCGCCCCCCTTGCCTGTAAAAACAAGGGGTTCCAACATGGGGACTAGTATCCTTGCAGGAATGGAGAGGTAATCGGTTTGTAGGGCTTTCATGTCTTCCATGGTCATTTTTTTATCGGTCTCTAGGACTTCGTTCACCCGATCGCCACGATAGGGATCTGCCCATGAGAAACCAACCGCGTCCCAATGGGTATAGTTTGCTGGCGTTACATTTTGGTTTGCTGTAGCTAAGAACCCTTCTGCAGGATTAAAATCGTTTGGTTTTTCTATAATGGGTAAATAGCCGTCCCACTCATACCGCCCATCGCCAGGAACAGGAACGAGACCACTAAAATTTTTACGGATAGGGGCAATGCCTACCGCTTGCCAGCCAATGTTTCCTTTTTTATCGGCCCACATCATATTCTCACCGGGGATGTGGCTATAGTTACACGCTTCCCTGAATTCTTCCCAGGTTTTGGCTTGATCCATACGTAAAGACGCAAGATAGGGCGAACCACCGGGTGCTAGCCAGGCGCAACGCACGGCATAGGCCACATTGTTTTCGGCATCAATTAAGGTAACAGGTCCGTGCAGGGTGTAGGATAGCTGTACGGTATAATCTTCTTGGCCTTTTACTTTTATGGTTTCCGAAATCTGTTCCATGTCTACCCATTCGCCCTTATGCTTGTATTGATTTGGATTATCTGGATTCAGGTCATAGACATACAGGTCTTCTCCATCGGTTCTATAAACGGTAAGGCCCCAAGTGCCATATTCATTATGCCCGATAGAGATGCCCGGAATTTCGGGTTCCCCACCGCCAATAACATTCCAACCGGGTGCTACTAAATGAGTCATGTAGCGCAGCGAAGGCACAGCAATGGTTCTATGTGGGTCATTGGCCATGTAGGTGTTGCCATCTGCCATGAGATCGCCTTTTACCACCCAGTTATTGCTGCCAATAGCCAAGGAGTCATTCTTTCCTTCAAACAAGGATAAGCCTGCTGCTTCTGCTAGGGTGTTTTGATACGCTGGAACAATATCTTCTTTTTGAAATTTGACTGTGGTTCTATAGGCGTTATACAGTTCTAAAATGTCATCAGATAACAAATCTGTTTTGATGCTCGGGTCTATGGAAAGGTCTGGGTCCTTAGGATGCAGCCAATATAAATCCTTCACCGTTTCAGCACCTAGTTTTGCTACTGCGCGACCTATTTGTAATTCTTGGTCGATATTCCCAAGTAAGCCTTGATGTCTAGAAATCACAACCTCGGGCGTCCATTTCTGGGGTTCTAGGTTCAATAGTTTGAATTCGATAGGGAGTAGCTCCGGCGTTTTTAGAATATGGGCTATATAGGCATTTACACCATTGGTATAAGCCGTAATAATTTCCACACCTTCCTCGTGATAATGATTCATTTCTGTCTTCATATCGCTTCTGAACTTAAAGAGTCGGGTTCCAATATCCCTTTTGAGTTCGCGTTCCCCTAGTATCTCAGATACGGTTCCTGTTGCTTGTCTGCGCCATATCTCGAACTGAAAGAGACGGTCTTCGGCAGCGGCATAGCCTTGGGTAAAGAAAAGATCGTGCTGATTTTTAGCATAAATGTGATTAATGCCCCATTCGTCCCGAACAACTTCTACAGGCTCTTGGAGCCCCTCTAAAGTCAGTTCATCCGAGGTTGTGGTCTGTGATTCTTTACAGGAAAATGTAAGTACTAATAGACTTAGGAGGTATAGTGGTCTCATCATCGTTGGTATGTTTTGGTCATTAAAATCACATGGGTCAACCGGACTTTTGGGTTGGTTGGAGCTAACTTTAAAAAGGGCTCCCTTTCGCCTATGTGAATCCCCTTAAAATTACCCTTTTCTATTCACAATTTGGAATAGATTTTAGTTTGTTTGGTTTTTGGTGTTCTTACCCGGATGGGACACGTCCCTTCGCCGCTGCATCAACTCGCCCACTGCTATCTCAGCGGCGCTTATTAGGAGGGAAACAATAGACATAAAAAAGCCCAGCATCTGCCGGACTTTCTAGAAGTGATTTTAGTTTTGTTAGTTTATGACGTTTGGCTTGAAACAAACTACTTGCTTCTTTAGGAAAGCCATTCCCTTAAAACTGTTTTATTTTTTTCCTTCGTATTTCTCTGAATACCGTTTCCAAAGCTCTGTTTGGTGCGTCTCTAAAGAAATCATCCTTCCATCAATAAAAGCATGGGTTAGTTGGTTGCCACGCATGTCTAAGGCATCGCCTTCAGATACGAAAAGGGTAGCGCTTTTGCCTACTTCCAAAGTCCCATATGCATCATCGATTCCTAAAATTTTAGCGTTGTTTCCGGTAATCAGTTGTACCGCTTTTTCCTTATCCAAGCCTTGCTGCCCTACTTGACCAGCATAAAAAGGTAGATTTCTGGTCTGGAAGTTTGAGGCGTCTCTGTTTTGAAGTCCCACTAATAACCCTGCATCTACCAATAATTTTGGAAGTTTGTAGGGTAGGTCATAATCATCATCGTCAAACTTAGGTAGGTTATGGGTAAACTGTACCAATACCGGAATATTATTTTTCTTCAAGAAATCGGTAATCTTATAAGCATGGTAACCACCGACCAAAACTACTTCCTTGGCGCCATTCGCTTTTAGTGTATTTACCGCATCGATAATCTCGCGTTCGCCATCGGCATACACATACAGTTTTTGTGTACCGTCAAAAATTCCCTTCATAGCGGCAAAAGCAGGATTCACTTCTTTTGGTGTGGACTTTCCATAGGCTATCGCATTTGCCATAAACGTAACTACGGCTTCTGTTTGTTCAGCATACTCTTTATTGGGTTTGTAGCCTGGATCTTCTCCAGCCCACCATCTCCCTTGCTTAAAGCTGTCTGGCCAATTGAGGTGTATACCGTCATCAACCTTAATCGCAGCATCTTCCCAGTTCCAAGCATCAAACTGTACGATAGAGGAAGTTCCTGAAATACGCCCACCTTCAGGAGCAATCTGTCCTATTAGCACTCCGTTTGGACGCATACTTTCCACTACTTTCGATTCTGCATTGTAGGCTATTAAACTACGTACATGAGGAATAATTTCACCAATTTCATCTGTGTCATCACTTGCTCTTACCGCTTCAACTTCCACTAAACCCAAGGTTTTAGCAGGTGCTATAAATCCAGGGTAAATGTGTTTTCCACGAGCATCTATTACGTTTCCGGCTCTCATAATTTTCGCATTTGCGCTACCAACAAAGGTTAGTTTCCCGTCTTCGAACATCACTAGGGCGTTTTCTATAACGTCTCCATTTCCTAAGTGTGCCGTAGCGCCTTCAATTGAAATTGCTTCGGACTGCGTGGCAGCCGGAGTCTGTTGCGCACTACCCGTATAGGAGAGCACCAAGGCTGTAAGTGTATATATGTGTGTTTTCATTTTAATAATTTTATAGGTTGAACCGATTATAGGCTTTCACAAGTAAGCTCTCGTTTTATGCTTTGCTTTGGTGCCTGGGTTTTTTTGCCGCCCGCTTTTTCGTTCAGCATCATGTTAACCAGTTCGTTACGTTCCTTTTTGATGACTTCTCGTTGTTTCTTATCCATTTCCAAATCAAAATAAGTAACGCCTTCTATCATGGTCTTTTCTGCTTTCGCGTAGATAGACATGGGGTGGCCTGACCATAAAACCAAATCTGCATCTTTTCCTACGTTTATACTTCCGGTACGGTCATCTAAATGTAAGAGCTTAGCTGGATTTATTGTGATCATTTTCCAAGCTTCCAGTTCTGACATCCCACCATATTTAACTGTTTTGGCCGCTTCTTGATTTAATCTTCTAATCATTTCACGGTCATCACTATTAATAGCTACGGTTACCCCTTGCTTTTGCATGATAGCAGCGTTGTAGGGAATCGCATCGTTTACCTCAAATTTGTACGACCACCAGTCACTAAAGGTTCCTGCACCTACTCCATGTTCTGCCATTTTATCAGCTACTTTATACCCTTCTAGAATATGTGTGAAAGTATTTACCCTGAAACCAAATTTCTCGGCCACTTTCATCATCATATTGATTTCGCTTTGTACATAGGAGTGACAGCTGATAAAACGTTCGCCATTAATAATTTCTGCCAATACCTCCATTTCCTCATCATAGCGGAAAGGTTGCCCATTTTGCTTTTTGGTATCGTATTCCTTGGCACGTTGAAAGTAGTTCATAAAAACCTGTTCCACGCCCATCCGAGTTTGCGGGAAACGAGAGCTACTACTCCAGTTGGATTGTTTTACGTTCTCTCCCAAAGCAAATTTGATGAACTTGGGTGCGTTATTATAAATAAGTCCGGCAGCTTCTTCGCCCCATTTTAGTTTTAAGATAGCAGAACGACCACCGATAGGATTTGCAGAGCCATGCAGCAATTGTAAAGAGGTTACGCCTCCAGCTAGAGAACGGTATATGCCCATATGCTCCGGGTCCACTACATCTTCCATTTTTACTTCGGCGGTACTGTTATGACCAGCTTCGTTAATAGCAAGTGCAGCAATATGCGAATGTTCATCTATAATACCGGCAGTTAGATGTTTGCCTGTGGCATCTATGACCTTGGCTCCCCCTGCGGTGAGGTCTTTCCCTATTTTGGCTATTTTTCCGTTTTTAACCAATACATCCGCGTTTTCAAGAATTCCAGCATCTTCGCTCGTCCATACCGTAGCGTTTTTAAACAATACGTTTTCCTGTTTTGGCTTGGATGCGTAACCATAGCCTACATTAGGAAAGGTAACCGGCATCACAACCAGAGCATCAGCAATCGTATCTTTTTTATCTTTTTCCTCAAAGTCAGACTTTTTAACAGCCGTAAAAAAGCTTTCTGAACCATCTGGGAGTAACAGCCTTCCTGAAAGGTTATCAGCACCTTTGATAACCGCACCCGTCATACGATAGGTTTTTTTACCTTCATCGGTAGCGAAGGATAATTGCAGCCATTTGTTTGCATAGGTTAGTTTGGACGTTAATTTAACGGTGTCTTGTTTTACTTCAACCTTAGGTTTCTCAATTTTTCCAGTAATGGAAACATCAAAACTTTGAGCTTGTAGCGCCAAGGTGTAATCGCCACGGATATCTTTTATATCCTTGTTATTAATGATGTTCTGCGTGCCTTGTACCCAGTTTTCGTATAGGGTGGTAGACTTGTCAAAAACGTCTCCAGAAGTAATAAGGAAATTCGCATAAGCACCGGCCTTTAAGGTTCCGATTTTTCCTGTTTTCCCTAGGATTTCAGCAGGTACTGTAGTTAAAGCTTCTAATGCTTTGGTTTTTGAAAGTCCGTATGAAATGGCCTTCATCAAGTTTTCTTTGAACTTAGACATTGATTTTAAGTCGTAGGGCGTAAGAGAAAACACGACTCCGTTTTCTGCCAAAACTTTTGGATTGGAAGGAGCTTGGTTCCAGAAGCGCATATCTTGCAAGGACACATAACCCGCTTGGTATGGGTCTGAAACGTCGTAGGCTTCTGGGAAAGCTATTGGAATAATATACTTGGCATTGGTAGCCTTTATTTCTGCAATACGCTCAAATTCGTTACCCCCGCCTAAAATTGTGAATTGTATGCCATTAGCATCCCCAATTTTATCTGCTCGTAAGGCATGACCCTTGTCTTTTGCCTCGAATATTTGTACCATTCCTTTGTTAGCATTCAAAGCTTCTAAGGATCTATCTTTAGTCGTTGCGTTTCCTTTGCCGTACCAACTGGCATCGCTATACATTTGTCTTAAGAGCGCCAACGTACCCATTAAAGAAGTAGGGTAGGACTGTTTTTTCAGTACGCTTCTGTCCAAAGAGAAATACTGTGCGGAGCGATCGTCGAGCACTCTATTGGCATCTGTTCCTGCTCCATTTAGTGCAATTAGGACACCGGTTCCTCTGGCAATACCATCATGGATGTGCGAGTTTACAACCCCAAAACCAGCTTCTCGCAATTCTTTAGCAGATTTATCATCGTACTTAAAGTGTGCTATCGCGTCGTTTTCTGGCATGATATGGTCGTTCCAGTAAAAGCCATCACGTGCCGCATCATACTGATTAAAACGACCGCCACCACTCGGTTTTTTAGCTTGTTCAACACCAAATTTAGAGTATACGTCTATAAAGGAGGGATAAATAGATTTTCCATCTAGATCTACTGTAATCGTATTGGCAGGCAGACTCACGGAACTTCCGACATTTCTTACTTTACCATTTTGGATGAGTAGCGTTCCCTTTTTAATAACTTCCGTTGCCGTTACATAGATTTTGGCATTGGTAAAGGCGGTATAATTATTATTGTTAGCCTTTACGCCTTCGTTTTCAGGAAAGTAATCCTGTGCAAATAAGAATGCGCCACACCAAAAAAGGCATAGCGTCAGCATCGTTTTTTTCATTAGAAGTTAGATTGTATTAGTCCCTTTAAAAATACTATTTGTTCCCTTAATTTGCGGCTCTTTTGGCAATTTTTAACAGGAGGATTTTTCAGAGGGTAGGGGGTAGTGTTCGTTTCAGCTTTTTTTTTATTTAAAGTTGGGAGGCTATGTGTTGAGTAATGAGTGAAAAGTTGGTAGGAATAATAAATAAAACGGCAGTGCGAGGAGGGATCAGAAAGATGAAGTGATGACCTAAAGGTGTCGCGATGCGGCAGTCTGTTGATTTGATTTTCGATGCACGCTCATGTACTTGTGTTTAAATTTGATATTTGAATTTGAACATGAAACGTGCACTTTACAATGGATTCTCCTTATGATACCCAATCAACAACGAGACCACTGCATTGTAGCTCTGTATGCCTTGCGATTGGTTGTTGGCCTTTAAAAACCAATTGAATATCGATTTAAAAACAGGTTCTAACGGGTTTTCATATTGATTCCAAAATACAGACATCTCTTGGAAATTTAATTTTACCCCGCTGTTAAGTTCGGTGAGTAGCGCATCAAAAACGACGGCATCGCCTCTGCGGATATCGTTAAGGCAGTAGCCCAGCGCATAGGAGTAGGCTGCATATTTAAAATAATTGTCTTCATTGTTCGCTGTGACCAGGTAGCCGATAAAGTTGGTCTCGTTTTCTGCAGAATAGCCCAATTGATGCCCTATTTCATGACCTACGACTACCGGAAATCGAAAGTTTGGGAGTAGTCCGTTTACCTGTGCTTCGTTGGTAAAGGGATTAAGATATCCGGCGTAGCCCATATAGGTTAGTGTCTTACTGAACACTGATGTTTTTATACTGGGTTGCTCGTATGCCAAGAACGGGTGCTTCTTTATAAGCTTTTCGTAGCCTTTCAAAGTCATGTTAAATTGCTCTTGTTGTGTATAGGGAATATCTACTTGCTTGGCGGAATCTTTCGTAATCTTAAATTGCGTTTCGTTGGTCTTCAAAATCAGTTGCCTTGTGAAATTTACCAATTCTTGATAGTCTTTGGTTTCTTTCAACTGAAACTTAGTTGCGATGGGCTCCCGGTAATAGTTAAAGCCCCACATTAAATGAAAGGTAAAATAGGCAATGGAGAGTACCATGGTCACATCCCTTAAAAATCGAAACTTGTTTTTTAGTATGCTGCGCCCATTTTTATATAGATAACCGAGGGCCAGCAGAATCAAGGAAGTATACAGTAAATCGCCAATAGAAAAGGGAATCCACCCGAACAACCACCTGAAAAATTGAGAAACAACGGGGTAAACGCCATTACTGTAATAAGTTTCTATCCAATCGGTATAGGAACCAAGCCATTTAACTAGTATAATTTGAGGAAGTAGGGAAAGGGCAATCCCTGTTTTTAAGTTCATCTTCATTGCCCCAAAAATAGCGAAATCCTTTTTCTGGTAGTATTTTTGAAGTTGATATTAAAATGCTATGAACAAAGAACTATCTCAATTACAGCCTATTTCTGTATGGACCAATTTTGCGAAGCTCAATGCGGTGCCTAGACCTTCTAAAAAAGAGGAACGGGTGATTGCCTTTGCCATGGATTTTGGAAAAGCCTTAGGTCTGGAAACGGTTGAGGACGAAGTGGGGAATGTAATTATCCGAAAACCCGCCAGTAAAGGGATGCAGCATAAAAAGATGGTGACTTTACAATCGCATTTAGATATGGTGCACCAAAAAAATGCGGATACCGTTTTTGACTTTGATACACAGGGCATTCAAATGTTCGTAGATGGTGATTGGGTAAAAGCGAAAGGAACGACGTTGGGAGCCGATAACGGTATGGGCGTTGCAGCAATTCTAAGCTTGCTGGAAAGTACGAATATTGCCCACCCTCCTTTAGAAGCTTTGTTTACTATTGATGAAGAAACGGGAATGACTGGTGCTTTTGGGTTGAAAGGAGGAATTCTTAAAGGTGAATTATTGCTTAATTTGGATACTGAGGAAGATGATGAGATTGATATTGGATGTGCAGGAGGTATAGATGTGACGGCTACC
>JBLHNI010000122.1:0-9347 GCA_047650615.1 Maribacter sp. | reverse complement strand
TTTGCATGGAATTGCGGCTGCAAATATACAATCTGGAAAGGGGGGTTGTCAAGTAAATAAGGGATTATAATTCTATGGCACTGAATTGAAGCCCTCTTAAGTCTTCCCAAAAATCTGGATAGGATTTGGAGACTACCTCTGCATCATTTATATACAGGGGTATTTTTAGTGCCAGTGGCGCAAAAGCCATTGCCATTCTATGATCATTATAGGTATCTATGGCAACCTCCTTATTTAAGGTTTTTGATGGTTTAATAGTAAGGGATTTGTCCGTTACCGAGATATCGGCTCCTAATTTGGTCAACTCCGTATGTAGGGCTTCCAATCTATCGGTCTCCTTTATTTTTAGGGTATGCAAGCCCCCCAAATGGCATTCCATACCTAAACCAAAAGTAGTAACGGCTATGGTCTGTGCAATATCCGGTGCATTTACAAGATCAAACGCTACCGTTTTTTCCTTTGGCGTGTTTAATTTTTTTAAGGTTATGCTGTGTTCGCTAAATAGCGTTTCCACTCCAAAACCTCTATATAGCTCCACCAAAACACTGTCGCCTTGTAGGCTGTTTTTTTTATAGGCCGACAACCTAATTTCTGAACCAACGGCTGCCAAGGCAACCATACTGTAGTAGTAGGAAGCGGAACTCCAATCGGATTCTACAATCAATCGTGTTGGCGCTACGGAAGTTTTAGGGCTTATCTTGATAATATTACCTTCAAAAGAATTGGGTATGCTTAATTCATCCAAAAGACCCAAAGTCATTTTTATATAAGGAACCGATGTGATTTTACCCACCAAATTCAATTCTAGTCCGTTTTTGAGGCTTGGCGCGAGTAATAATAATGATGATATGTACTGACTACTCATATTTGCCGGAAGACTTACCTTATCCTTTGTTAATGCCTTCCCGTTAATTTTAATCGGGGGATATCCTTCTTCGTTAACATAAGAAATATCTGCACCCAAATCCCGTAGGGCATCAACCAAAATTTTGATGGGTCTTTCCGTCATGCGTTTGGATCCCGTTAAGAGTACGTTTTTTCCTTCTTGTCCAGAAAAATACCCTGTCAAAAAGCGCATTGCTGTACCCGCATGATGAATATCTACGGTACCCGAAGTCTTTTGCAATCCCTGCGCCATTACCTGTGCATCGTCTGAATTGGATAAATTTTCGATGGTAACCCCTTTATAATGAGCAGCCAACAACAAAGACCGATTAGATTCGCTTTTAGAACCTGTTATTTTAATGCTTGCGTTAAATTGCCGTTCTGTAGGGCCGGTAAGGTGAAGTTTCAAAATAGGGTGAGTTAAAAACGAAGGACAAATATAGTATTATTTCAGCTTTTTATTATTGTGATGGCGGTCATGATCACGCTTGGTTTTTAGATCTAACTTTTCATCAAAAGATTGTTGTAAATCTATCCCCGTTTGGTTGGCCAAACAGAGTACCACAAAAAGCACATCTGCCAGTTCTTCTCCCAAATCTTTAGATTTATCAGATTCCTTTTCACTCTGTTCGCCATACCGCCTAGCAATTATACGCGCCACCTCTCCTACCTCTTCGGTAAGCTGCGCCATATTCGTCAACTCGTTAAAGTAGCGTACCCCGTGTTCCTTAATCCAATCGTCTACCGCCTGTTGCGCGTTTTGTATGTTCATTACTCCTTGTTTTTTGAGTCCATACTAATAGTCACAGGACCATCATTTACTAATTCCACCTTCATGTCCGCGCCAAAAACACCGGCTCCTACTTTTTTGCCCAGTTCCTTTTCTAGTTCCAAAACAAAAGCTTCGTATAACGGAACAGCAATATCCGGCTTGGCAGCCTTTATATAAGAGGGTCGATTGCCCTTTTTAGTAGCTGCATAAAGTGTAAATTGACTTACCACTATAGCCTCCCCATTTATATCCGATAGCGAAAGGTTCATGACACCATCGGCATCATTAAAAATACGGAGGTTGGCTATTTTTCGTATTAACCATTGCATATCATCCGTACCATCTTCCTCTGTAATACCCAACAAGACCAGTAATCCGGTTTTTATAACAGAAATCACTTCTCCCTCAACAGTGACACTAGCGCTGGAAACTCTTTGTACTACTGCTCTCATTTCTTTTCACCATACGTATCCACTCTGTAATGCTCATCTTCCCCAGCAACCATTTGTACATAGCTCCGGTAGCGGCTCCAAGGTATGGCTCCTTCCTCTAAGGCATCTTTTACAGCGCATTTAGGTTCATCTAAGTGCAGGCAATTATTAAACTTACACGCTTGTTTTAATTTAAAAAGCTCAGGAAAATAATCACCAATTTCTACTTTTTCCATATCTACAATACCAAACCCCTTAATACCAGGCGTATCTATAATACGTGCATCAAAATCCATATCATACATTTCCGCAAAAGTAGTAGTATGTTGCCCTTGCAGATGTTGTTCTGAAATTTGAGCAGTTTTAAGATTTAGGTTTGAATCTATAGCATTGACCAATGTTGATTTTCCCACACCCGAATGCCCCGAAAACATCGAAGTTTTTCCTACCATCCATTCTTTTATAGTATCTACGTTTTTACCAGTAACGGCTGAAATTCCAATACACGTGTACCCAACCTCTCTATACATAGCCGCTAAGTACTTCACCTCATCACGTTCTTCATCCGTATAGGTATCAATTTTATTAAACACCAAAATCGCCGGAATATGATAGGCTTCGGCAGTTACTAAAAATCGATCTATAAAAATAGAATGGGTAGGAGGATTATTAAGGGTTATGAGAAGAAATACTTGGTCTAGATTTGAAGCTATAATATGGGTTTGCTTGGAAAGGTTTACAGATTTTCGAATGATGTAGTTCTTACGCTCCTCTATCTTATGTATAATTCCTATTGTATCATCACCTATAGTTTCTACATCAAAATGTACCTTATCCCCGACCGCTACAGGATTCGTACTTTTTATTCCTTTTATCCTGAATTTTCCCTTAATCCTGCAGTTGTAAAAGTCACCATTATCTGATTTTACGGTGTACCAACTTCCGGTTGATTTATAAACGATACCTAGCATGTGCCTCCTCCTAAATAATACATCCTCATACTACAAAGTAACGGTTTTCTTTTATAAACCAACCAATTCGGGCACTCCTATTCCTAATATCAAGATATTATCTATGAAACAAAATCATACTACACTTACTATGAACTAAAATCTAACTAAAGAAGCTAAAGAGACAATAATACGGGTTACATAAGTTTGAATTCACTAAACACATACTTACCCTTAAATTTTACCGTTATACAACTGAAATACAAATTTCAACATAGGATTTCTGAAAGATTCCTATCAATTTGTATAATTCTAATCATATTTCTAAATAAATTAACCATCATTATGAAGAAAATTATTTTTATCGCATTCGTAACATTAGCATGTACATTTGAAATGAACGCGCAACAGTTCAAAGTAATCACCAGTGTAGAATCTATTGTTTCTAGTGGTCTAGGCCGTTCAAGAATTATAGATGGTAATGAAGAAAAAGATTTTACAGAATTTACATCAACACAAACAGAAGAGGACAATACCCGTAATAAATCAAAAAGAGGTGCGATTAGGGTAAAGGATTTTGACGAAACCAAATTATTGAACTTCTTTAATATTGCTGGTATTCGTTTTCAAAATATTGCAGCAAATGATGCTATAATTAGCTCTAAAATTAATGCCATGGTTGCCGAAGGCTGGGAGCTTGCTTTTGTAACCAGTGCTGTTGAAAGTGATAGCGGCAAAGGAGATAGCTCTGGTATTTTTATTACCAGATATATTTTCAAAAAGTAACCTGGACTAACGCTATCCTTACTATTAATTTTGATAGCAGTTAAAGTAGTACAAGCTATTTCAATACTAAACAAAATTAAAAAAAATCCCGACTTTTGAAGTCGGGATTTTTAAATTATGCCTTTACAACTTTCTCTTGGTGATTGATAGATTCTTGGTGAATGGCCTTAAACATGCGCAAAACAAACTCCTCGCTAAGCCCTTTGGTTTCTCCCTCTAAAATCATCTTACCCAAAATTGCATTCCAGCGATTAGATTGAAGTACAGCAACATTCCTGGACTTTTTTAAACCACCGATTCCGTCAGAAACTTTCATTCGTCTCCCGAGCGTTTCAATCAATTGATTATCAAGTACATCTATCTGTGCCCTAAGGTTGCTCAGTTGCTTGTTATATTCTGCTTCTGGATCAGATTCCTTTCTGATTTTCAAATCCCTCATAATTTGCACTAAAGTATCAGGCGTCACTTGCTGTGCAGCATCACTCCAAGCATTATCAGGGTCAAAGTGAGTTTCAATCATCAAGCCATCAAAATTCAAGTCCAATGCTGTTTGCGAAACATCAAAAATCATATCGCGTTTACCCGTAATATGAGAAGGGTCATTAATCAATGGCAAATCCGGAAACTTGTTCTGGAATTCGATAGCCAATTGCCACTCTGGAATATTTCTATACTTCGTTTTTTCATAGGTTGAAAAACCTCTGTGAATAGCGCCTAATTTTTTAATGCCCGCTGTGTGTAATCTTTCGATACCTCCTAACCACAAAGCTAAATCTGGATTTACAGGGTTCTTAACCAAAACAATCTTGTCTGTTCCTTTCAAAGCATCTGCTAACTCTTGCATTATAAAAGGGCTCACAGTAGACCGCGCACCTATCCATAATAAATCTACATCATGCTCCAAAGCCAATTCTACATGCGCACGGTTCGCAACTTCCGTAGCCGTTTTTAGCCCAGTTTCTGCCTTCACTTTCTGAAGCCATTTAAGGCCTAGGGCACCAACGCCTTCAAAATTCCCAGGACGCGTTCTTGGTTTCCAAATACCTGCTCGATAATAATTAACATCGGTATCTTTTAGTTCGTGCGCTATTCGCAATACCTGTTCCTCGGTTTCAGCACTACATGGCCCTGCTATTACTAGTGGATGATCTAAACCCATATCGTCCAACCATGTTCTCATTTCTTTTGTATTCTCCATTACTTTGTTTTTGATGAAGGCTTAAACAGCAAAAGGGGTAAAGGTGTTCATTTTTCTGCTGCCTTAGGTCTTCGTGTATTTAATAGTATTTATTAATATTAATTTTTGTTTTCAATTAGTTCAGCTATCTTTTTTTGCTGGCATTCCTTTTAGAATAAGTTTTATCTTATTTGTATTATTCATTTCATTGTAAATTCCCTCATAATCATCTTTCAAAAGTAGTTCCTTAAATTCCGTCAAATTTTGAATATACTCCTCCAAGGTCTCTATTACATTGTCTTTGTTTTGCCTAAAAATTGGGGTCCACATCGCTGGCGAACTTTTAGCCAACCGTACGGTACTTTCAAAACCACTTCCGGCCATATCAAAAATATCACGTTCGTTCCTTTCCTTTTCTATGACCGTTTTCCCTAACATAAAAGAACTGATATGGGACAAATGAGATACATAAGCTATATGCTTGTCATGTGCTTTAGGGTTCATATACCGTATACGCATTCCTAGTAATTGAAAAATCTCCAAGGCTTTCTCTTGCAAGGTAAAGGCTGTTTTCTCTACTTCGCAAATGATATTTGTCTTCCCGTCATAGAGTCCGTTTATAGCTGACGAAGGTCCGGAAAATTCGGTTCCTGCGATAGGATGGCATGCTAAAAAATTACGCCTTTTAGGGTGGCTCTCCAGCACCTTACATAGCAGTTCTTTAGTAGAACCCGCGTCGCAGACCACGCAATCTTCATGTACCCTATCCAAAATTTTAGGCAGCTCTTGCACGATTACATCTACTGGGATACTTACCATTACAAAATCTGCTAAGGGTAACTCGTCGTAGCTTGCTTTCACATCAATCAAACCCAAAGAAAGTGCTTCTTCTAGATGATCGGCGTTGGCATCTATTCCGTATACGGTAGCCTTCGGCATTTTTGCCTTAAGGTCCTTTACAAAAGACCCTCCAATTAAACCTACACCTACTACAAAAACGTTCATATGTACTTTTAGATATTAACTCTAGAATTGAGATTTTAGACCTAATTATTTTATCTCACTTCTTATATATCACTACTTAAATCTCTTTATCGCTTCCTTTATTTTTTCTTCGGTAACACAAAGCGAAAACCGAATATACCCTTCGCCATTACTTCCAAAAATAGTGCCTGGTGCAATAAAAATATCCTTTTCATATAATAACTCATCTATAAATTCCTCGGAGGACTTTGATGCTATGGGTAGCTTAGCCCATATGAACATACCTGCAGCATTAAGGTCATATGTGGCACCGATTAAATCTACCAATTGGAACATGAGCGCCCTTCTTTTGGTATATGTACGGTTCAACTCTAGGAACCATCCATCCCCACTTTTCAAAGCGGTAATTGCTCCCTTCTGAACGCCGTAAAACATACCGGAATCCATATTACTCTTTATCTTTAGTACAGCGGTAATATGCTCGGCATTCCCAGAGACCATCCCAACGCGCCAACCAGCCATATTAAACGTCTTACTCAAGGAATTTAATTCAAGTGCAACCTCTTTGGCACCAGGTACCTGCAGAATACTGGTAGGGGTATCGTTCAACACAAAACTATAAGGATTATCATTTACCAATAATATTTGATACTTTTTTGCAAAAGTGACGAGCTCATCCATTTTTTCTATGGTAATACGCGCTCCTGTAGGCATATTAGGATAACTAATCCACATTAATTTCACCTTACTGAGATCCATTTGGCCCAGCTTGTCCATATCTGGCAACCAGTCGTTTTGCTCGGTAAGATCATACATGACAGGTTCTGCCCCTACCAAATTGGTTACCGATGTATACGTAGGATAACCAGGATTTGGAATGAGCACCTGATCGCCAGCATTTAAAAAAGCCATGCTAATATGCATTATGCCTTCCTTTGAGCCCATGAGTGGCAAAATCTCAGATTGTGCTTCTAGCAACACATTAAACTTTTTTTTATAAAAAGAGGCAAAGGCAGACCTGAGTTCTGGCAAACCTTGATAGCTTTGATACTGATGTGCACCAGGCTCCAAAATAGCTTGTTGCATACTAGCAATGACTTCCATTGACGGAGCCAAGTCTGGACTACCAATACCCATATTAATAATGGGTTTGCCTTCTCCCATGAGACCTCGAACCTCCCGTAACTTTTTGGAAAAGTAGTATTCTTGTATCGTTTCTAAACGCTTTGCCGTTTGTATCATGCCATGGCATTTTTATATTCTCCTAAAACTTTAAATTCTTCTGTCATGATATCCAACAAGGCTTTTAACTTGCTAAAATCCTCATAATCGTTAAACGTAATATCCACAAAGAAGGCATATTTCCAAGGTGTCTCTATCACAGGGAGCGACTGTATTTTAGTTAGGTTCATTCTGCAATCGCTCATCACATTAAGCACAGCCGCCAAACTACCGCGTTTGTGGTTAGCAATAAACCTTACAGAAGCCTTATTTATTTCGATCTTGGGAAGCTCTTTATTTCTTGTCTTTACAATGATAAATCGTGTGGAGTTATTCTTAATGGTCTGTATATTGTCCGCTACGATGTCCAACCCATATAATTGGGCTGCTACCTTAGGTGCAATCGCTGCCACATGCTTTAAATTTTGCGCTTGGATACGTTTAGCTGTTTCCGCAGTATCCACATCTTCCACCAAACGTATATGAGGGAAATCTTTAAAAAACTCCTTGCATTGTAGCAAAGCCATGGGATGGGAACTAACCTCAGTAATATCGGAAAGTTGTTGCCCTTTCATCACCATTAAATGGTGATGAATGTTCAGGTAGTACTCCCCTATTATGTATAAATCGTTGTGAAATAACAAAGCGTAATTCGGAATAATAGATCCCGCAATGGAGTTTTCAATCGCCATAACCCCTTTATCGGCATCTTTCTCCAAGAGATTTTGAACCAAGGCATCAAATGAAAGGCACTCTGCCAAATCTATTTCTTCACCAAAGTAATCCATTGCCACTTGATGGTGATTAGACCCCTTAATTCCCTGTATGGCTATTTTTAAACCCATCTTTAATTTAATGTAAAAACTAAAACACTTTCAGGTTATTCCAAAACTAAAAGTTTTAAACAAAAAAAAAGCCCCGTTGGTAACGGGACTTCTATTGTTAATATGTTTAAAATACACTACAACAGTCCCGTTCCTCTTTTAAAAAAGAAGTAGAAATAGAAACTGTTCCAGAAATATTGCTTTGTCATTTTTATCTTAATTTTGGCTAATGTACTAATTATATTTAATATCTATAATTTATACTAATTTTTTTTTGAATTTTGAGTTTTAGAGTAATTTTATGAAGAATATGATTTAAAAATGACGTATTTAATTTGAATTAGTTAAAGATATAAAGAAAGTCCTAACTTCGCCAATAAAGCACCTCCAGCTAACGCTTCTTTTCTTTTAGACTTTTCCTAGTGTTTGTTTATATCCACGGTCTTCTCCATTAAAATATTAAGTTATTTGTTTATCATCTTGATAATATCCCGTTTTCCAAAATCCCAGAGAGGAAGTTATCTCTTGTGTATTTGCAGTTAAAAAGAATAGTAAAACGATAGAAAAAAGGCATGTTGCTTTAATTGACAAGCTTTTACAGATTATAGTTACTTCACTGCAGCTAAGTTAATTCTTGAATTGATACAACATATAGTCACAACTTCTCCTTCAAAATTGCAATCATTGTCTTTACCCCATCCCTATAATTTCCTATTCTTAAATTTTCATTAGGACTGTGCTGATTATTATCCCTATTGACCGTGGGTACCGTAACGGCCGGAATACCCAAAGTGGACACAAAAGGGGATATAGGAATAGAACCACCACTCATACGTATCCGTATAGGATCTTCCCCAAACCCATTTTTTAAGGCACTCGTAAGCCACTTACCAACTTCGGAATCGAAATCTGTTCGAAAGGATTGATACGAAATTTCTGAAGTGAAAGTCGCAATCTTATCATGGGTTAGTCGCTCTTCTTCCGTCGGCTCCAAAGCTGTCATATAATAGCCTTGGCCTACTATGTGGTCTTTAATTAACTGTATTAATCGTTCCGGATCAGATTCCAAGACCAACCGAACATCAAGCTCCGCTCTAGCCCAACCTGGTATAATCGTGCGTACTTTTTCGTTAATCCAACCCGACTGCATTCCCCGAATATTCAAAGACGGATACTGAATGGCTTCTTGATAGGAACCACCCACCTTATCAGGGGTTACAATTTGAAGTCGCTTTTTAATTTCTTCCTCATTATCAGGGACATTTCTTAAAATTTGTGCTGTTTCCGTGTCGATGTTTATCCCATCATAAAACCCTG